>JALVAQ010000431.1 GCA_027011095.1 Bacteroidales bacterium | reverse complement strand
GGCCAACTCCACACCGGTAGGGCCACCGCCAACAAGGGCGATGTTCATATATTTCTCAATTTCTTTTTCATCGGTTTCCAACAGTGCTTTTTCAAAGTTTTCGAGAATGGTGTTTCTGATTAAAATAGCATCGGAAGCCGTTTTCATGGAAAAGGAAAACTTTTCAATGTTTTTTTGTCCGAAAAAGTTAGTATTGGCGCCAATGGACAGAACGAGGTAGTCATACGTCAGTTTGCCGACAGTAGTACTAATTTCGTTGTTCTCGGTGTCAATATGGGTAATTTCGGCAATGCGAAAATGAATGTCTTTTTCATTCTGTAAAATTTTACGAATTGGAAAGGAGATGGCTGTAGGCTCCAGCCCTGCGGTGGCAATTTGATAGAGCAGTGGCTGGAAAAGGTGAAAATTGTTTTTATCAAGAACCACAATCTGAAAGCCCTCACAACCGATTTTTTTTATCAGCTTTAAACCTGCGAAACCGCTGCCAACAATTACAATGCGTTTTTTGTTGTTGTTGGGAATGTTGGCAATGTATTGCTCGTTATTGTTCATTGTTTGGTTTTTTTGGTTTGTCCATTTATAAATATGGTTGACACTAAATTTGGTATTTTATAATCTTCAAATTTATGAAAGTTATTAACCAAACTCAACATCAACCTATATTTTGAACTAACAGTTTAAAAAGCTTATGTAAAAAGTTCCCGTGAGCTTCTTTTAATGAGATTTCATTGTTTTATATTTAAAGGATAATTACCTTCTTGGAAATCATTCCGGAACCGGCAATTGATATGCGTACAAAATAGATTCCGTTTGGCAATGAACCTGTATTCCAGGTTGTGTTGTGTCCTCCTTTGGCCATTTGTTTCCTGGCAATGGTAGTTACGGTTCTTCCGGTAAAGTCGATGGCTTCGATGGTAACCTTTGCACTTTGTTTAATATTGAAACTGACGGTTACGTTGTCAGTAGCCGGATTGGGATAAACGGAAACCCCATTTGCAGCACCGGAGATAATATCTTCGATTCCTGACACATCAAGATTGTATTGTGCTTCGGCGGCAAAAACAGGAGCCAGTCCGTCAGGTTGTTGAGGCAAAAATGGAATGCCATCGCCATCGGAATCGTTACCTGTTTCGCCCGTAGGGTCAAATTCTGCCAGCTGCATGGCGTTGGCAACCTTTTTAAAGAAACGGGTATAAATGGTTGCTCCTTCTGTATGTCCGCCCACAAGTACTGCTTCGCGCAGTGCGCCGGTAATTACGGCAAAGTTAAAGGGGGTATAGGTAGCCATGTTGTTTCCATATTCTGTTTTGAAGCCCATCAATTGAGGAACATAGTAGTTACTAATTAAAAAGTTATAGGCTTCATCGGCAGCATTCAGATAATCATTGTTACCGGTTAAATCGTAAGCAGCATAGAGTCCACGTGCAACAGCGGCTTGTGATACTGCCGTTTTAGCACTATTGTCGTTTCCGGTTCCAATAGTGTATCCATTATAAAAACCACCATTGGGGTCTTTTAGCATGTTGGCAATAAAATTGCTTTGGGCTATGATGGCATTCATAATCATAGGTTCCAGAGGTGTTCCTGAAAATTCTTCCTTCATCTTAACAAGAACCATGGTGAGGTAACCCGCGTTGAGGGTGCTGATTTCATTGCCT
>JALVAQ010000430.1 GCA_027011095.1 Bacteroidales bacterium | reverse complement strand
TTACAAAATCAGCTAAACATCAAAAAGAGCTGGAACGTAAAGATTTTCTATATAAAAGAAAAAGATAACCGTTTAGTTTGAGCCGGGGTTACTGATTTGTTTTTTTCGACAGCACTATTTTACGATTGATGTTTATTACAATCATATCGTAAAACTGTTTTAGTGCTGTGTATTGCTCGGGATTGTATTTTATTTTTTTCTGTTTTATTTGATATGAGAGTTGCACATTGGTTTTTGAAACCTGCGTGGTAAAGTGGTAGCTTAAGGTGCTGTCGCAAGCAAAAAAGCTGGTGTCGCGGGGTACATAGTCTGCCTGATATCCTGCGGGGATAACAATGTTGGTTGTAAAATATTCTCTATTAATAAATCCGAAGTCAATGGGATAACTTCGTTTACTAAGTTTTAAAATGTTTTCGGTGTAAGGATTATACAGAAGAGGAGAAATAAATATTTTGTTGCCTGCTTTGTCAACGGATTCGGAAACCTCCATCTTAATAACCAAATCATTATCAGCATTTTTTAAGTTATCGGTTTGCAGGTTGTCTAGGGTTAAATTGTCACCATCAAAAACCTTTTCAAAGAACGATTCCTTTTCGTTTATCAGTAATTTACGTAATACTAAAGCTTTATAGCCTTTAAATCGCCCCATCAGTTTTGCTTTAATTAAACCGTCCTGCCCGTCAAACATCAGAAAAAGCTGTACTTTGGCCTGATCTGAAATAGTAGGAGTTAAAGGGTAAAACTTTACGTCGTCATTTGATTTTACCCTTTTAATTTCCAAGCCGTAGCCGTTAATGCATTTTGGTGGCAGCAGGCCAAACGGCAACAGTGGTTCGGTAGCATCAAGGTAATATTTTCCTATGCTGTCGTAAACCAAAGCAGTTAGGTAATTAAACCGGTTTAACAAGGGATAATCGTAATAAATCTTACCGTGTTTACGTGTGCTAAGCAACAGGGGGTAGGCCGTAATGCCTGCTTCTTTTAACAACGATATCAGCAAAAGGTTTATTTCGGCAGCATTTCCTGTTTTGGTTTTTATCAGGTTTTTTTTATTCTGGCCGGTTCCGGCTCCCATCGAATGGTCGTAATAATAGTTGCTGTTTACATATTTATAAATGGCCTTTGCTTTTTCTATAGTCGATTTACCGTTGAGGTTCAGACTCATTATTATTGCTTTGGTATCTTTTTTATCGTCCTCTATAAACGCATCAAAACTTTTTACTAAATCGTAAATAAGTTGGTCCCACGTGGTAATTACTTCATACTTTTCGCCTGTAACCGAAGAAAAATAAGATTCCAACTGAAACTCAACTTTCATCAAATAGTCTTTGGGAGTAGTAATATAAGGTTCTTTAACAAAGGCCGGTATGCTGTCGAGTTCCCATTCATATTCCATGTTTTTACAAATTTCTTTTTTCATATCAAACCTCATCGAATAACTTGTATCAACCACAAAATTCAGGTTTCCTTTGTTAATAAGATATACATATCTGTAATAGGGACAAGCTTCAAATATCAACCTGCTTTTTAATGTTGGGATTTCATGTTGAAAATACCAGGGGTTAAGGTGCATTACAAAAGGCGATTCAATTCTGTAGGAATATTCGATGATGCTGCCTTCGCTAAGATTTGGAAATGTGAACTTTTTAACGGTTAGCCAATTGCTTACATCCTCCTGGTAAAGCGACTTTTTATCAATGGTTGTTTTAACAATTTTTCCGTTCCTAAGCGTGTAGGTTGTGGCCTTAAATTCCAACAGCTTTTCCGAGTCGGAATTACCGATTGATAGTAAAATATTTATGTCCGCCTGTTCAAACCCCTGTTTGTTGTAAACTTTAACACGTCTTGTTTTTGCAAAAACATACCCGATTCCCTCATTGTGATGTTTAAAAAATATGGTTCCCAAATCATACAAAATAGCTGCATTTGCCGTTGAGTCAAGCCCGCATTTTGTTTCGGATAAATCATTGATGGTAACTTCCGGTAAATGATCAGACGATTGCGAATACACAACAGTATTGAAAACGATGAATAAAAGAAACAAGTTGTATTTCATAGTTTTTTAAATAAAATAGTTTGGTTTTCAAATTTAAGGATTGTGTTAATAAATGCTCTAAAATCAGGATAGTCTTTCAGAGGGTAAGTACTGCCCTTCAACACAAATCTTTTAACCGTAGTTAATTTGTTTTTGGATAGAGTAAACTTTTGCTCAAATTTTCCAAATGATGAGGTAACAACAGTGTCTGACGGAAAATATTCAAGTTGATAATTATCGGGGATTAAATATATTATGGTATCCACTTTTGATGTGGTATTAGGTATGTAAATATCGTTGTATCGTTGCTTTCCAAGTTTGTGGTTAAGGTTTAGTAATTTATAAAATGGTTTGATAATCATTTCGTTGTTAAATCTTTGAATGTGATTAACAACTGATAATTTAGCATGTTCGATGAAAAATGCAGTATCATCGGAGCTTGTAGAATAGGAAACATTTTCCACGGTAAAGTTATTGTAAGGCAACAATTGCTGACATGCTGTAGCAAGTTTTGATGTTTTTTTTGTTTTTATAAAATGGTTGATATACTCAAACTCGTCATCCTTAATAATACGTGTGGTGTTAAACTTTATTGAATTGTTGGTAATTGCTGCAACAGCCGATAGCCATTTTTCATTGCCGGTATCATCGGAAACCGGTGTTTTTACAAGAAAACTTTTATCAAAATTACACACCAAAGCATGTTTTCCCTGTGTAAAAGTTCCCCAATAGCCAAAAGGGGTTTCCTGATTGGTACACTCAAGCCAAAGAGTGTCGTTGTTTAACGGAACATACAAAACCACATGGTTAAACTGATTTGCAACAAATGCCGTGTCAATATCCGGGTTGTGCTCTCCGGCTTTTATCACGCTATAACAGGCTATAATTCCAGCCTCTTTTAACAACGCTTTCATGTAATTTGTAAGCGATTTGCAGTCGCCGTACTTATTGTTGCAAACATAGGAGGCCTCGAAAGGCTTCCATCCTCCCACACCCTCAATTACTGCAACATACCGGGTGTTTTTTTGCATATATTGGTAAAGTACTTTTGCCTTTTCCCTGTCCGATGATAGCGTATCAGTTAACCGGTGTACCTTGATAATTTCCTCTGCGGGCAACTCATCAAGCCCTTTTATTAATTCCGATATCCAATTCCCCAGGCTTTTCCACGAATGCGAACTGCCATTAACACCACCCATTGCAAAACGATCAGGTACAATCATGCCTCTGGGTATCATGCTTATAAATGGTGGGGAAAGAGGGTCTGTCAGGTTGATGGGGGATATATATTTTGTTTTCCATAAATAAGTAACGGTACCGTCATCGTTTGATGTAATGGTTTCTTCAGGGTGAAAGTTGTAAAATTTATAATGTATTTTATACTCTTTCGGAACCGTAAGCTCATAACCGGTATTTAAACAAATAATGTTTCCGCTTTGCTGGGGAAACCAGATGGGGAAAGAAAAAAACCCATGATACTCTTGCTGATAATTTACCTCGATAAAATAAGGGTACTCATTCGAAAAGGCTTTGATTTCTTTGTATCTGTCGTCGGTAAACAGGTATTCACTCAGATCGGAATAGTCATTTATTTCCCTTTTTTTAATCTTTCTGATACGTTTTCTGTTTTTATCAAGTACCGATACCGAGAGTGATTTTATGGGCGACAATGCATCGTAATACACTCGTATAGTTGCGTACTCTCTTCCTTCAGGACTATCAATTCTCAACAAACGTTTAACTTTTACCAACAATTCGTTTTCTGATTTAACAGTACAGTTAGTCTGATAATCAACAACAGCTGCTTTTGAGTATTGCGAGAAAGCAACAGATGAAAAAAATAATAAAAGGATGGCTGCCAAAAGTAGTTTTCTGTTCATCCATACAAAGTTATGGTTTTTATCGACACGCCTCCCGGCATCTACCAAAAAACAACGTAAAGTACTGCAACTAAAATAAGAATTATAAAAGCGCTAATGTTAAACACCGGCCCGGTGGCAAAAAGATTTTTTGATATGGGAATACCCTTGCTGTCATCGGCTCCCTTGTTTTCAAGCCAACTGATTATTACCATAATAATAGCAACCACCAAAAAAGTGTAGGCCATTTGGTTCATCCATGGGATATTGGGGAAAAAGCTTTCGAGCGATGTGCCCGTAAACCATCCTTTATTACCGGTTTTAAAATAGAGAGCCACCGGAATGGATGAAAGTGCTCCCCATAATGCGGCATTGTTGGTGGTTTTTTTCCAAAACAGCCCCAACAGAAAAATGGCCAAAATACCCGGGCTGACGATACCTGTGTACTCCTGAATAAATTGAAATACCTGAGGAAGACTGCCCAACAGCGGAGCCATGATTACTGCAATAATTAACGCAACGGCAGCGGTCATACGTCCCACAAACACGGTTTGTTTGTCGCTGGCGTGTTTGTTAAAAAAGGGTTTGTAAATGTCCATGGTAAAAATGGTGGAGGTGGAGTTAACCATGGAAGCCACCGATGAAACGATGGCCGCGGCCAGTGCAGCCAATACCAGTCCTTTTAACCCTACGGGAATAAATTGCCGTATCAGCCAGGGGTAGGCTCTGTCGTTTGCAATGGCTCCGGCATGGGTAAGAAACGAAGGGTCAATCGATTGCGTGGTAACTGTCCCGTCGGGGCCGGCATTAAGCATATAAGCCACAATGCCAGGAATAACGACCAAAACCGGAATTAATATTTTTAAAAAAGCAGCCATGGCAATGCCCTTTTGCGATTCGCGCAGACTTTTGGCCGCCAGCGTACGTTGAATAATATACTGGTTAAAACCCCAGTAATAGAGGTTGGCAACCCACATGCCGCCAATAAGTACCGACAGCCCGGGCAAATCCCACCAGGCATCTTTTCCATCGGGGGTTATGAGGCTTCCCTTATGGACAATCATGTGAAACTTTTCGGGAACCGCATGATAAAGAATTTTGAACCCTTCAAAAACGCCCCCATCAGGCGACAGATGGCTTAGGGCAATAAAGGTGGTAACCAACCCGCCAATGGTAAGTAGTGTAACCTGCAACACATCGGTCCAGGCCACCGATGAAAGCCCGCCCCACAATGAATATGCTGCTGCAAACAGCGCCAGGGCAATAACAGCCCAAAGTAACATGGAGCCATCGCCATTACCGAAAATAGTGTCGATGGCCAGCCCTCCCAAGTACAAAACCGAGGTGAGGTTTACAAAAACAAAAAGGGCAATCCAAAAAACGGCCAATATTGATTTCAGGTTGGTGCTGTAACGTTTTTCCAGAAATTCGGGAATGGTATAAAGTTTTTTTTCGATAAAAACCGGAAGAAAAAACTTACCTACAATTAACAGGGTAATGGCGGCCATCCATTCGTAGGAGGCAATGGCAAGCCCAATGGCAAAGCCTGATCCTGACATGCCTATAAACTGTTCGGCCGAAATGTTGGCTGCAATCAGCGATGCTCCAATGGCCCACCACGGCAGAGTTTTTCCGGCCAGAAAATAGTCTTCGGCATTTCGCTGATGGCCTTTCTTTCCACGCGAAACCCATAAACCGATTGATAAAATGGTTACGGCATAAACAATAAAAACAACATAATCCCAAAGGTCGAGGTTAAAAGTATGCATATCCTTAATTTCTGAATTAAGAACAAATATAGAATTGTTTTTGAAAACAGAAAGTCAAATCAACAGGACCGGTTTATGTTAAAGATGACTGGTTTCCGGTTTGTGTTTTTCTGTTGGTGGTAATTTAAACAGAAGCTTCTTTGGAGCATGCCGTCCTGTTAACTATTTAATTAAAATCTTTTTACTCACCGTATGTCCGTCGCCTTGAATTCTTAAAAAATATATTCCCGTGGAAAGCAAAGGTAAAATAAAATTAGTCTTTTTTGAGTTTAAATGTTGATACACAGCTAATTTTTCTCCTTTGTTAGGCTAATTCCTATTTTGATGTGATAGCGATTTTGTTAAGCTAAAAAAACTTTACTTGTTTTTTTCAACAACTCTTTACCAAAGTCCCGAAGGGATGCTATTTGAATAGCACCGGGTGAAGCCCGGTGGATATAACAAAAATACGGAAAGCCCCCGAAGCGGGGCGTTACCATTGCAGGTTAAAGCAAATATTTCTCGTTAAATTCAATATGATGCTCATGTAATAGAGCAATGAGTTCAT
>JALVAQ010000429.1 GCA_027011095.1 Bacteroidales bacterium | reverse complement strand
GGTTTGTACTACTAAAACAGGCCTTGTTTTACCCGGTTCAGTTCCGATTTTCGGATTTAAATCGGCAATCCAGATATCGAATTGTTTAACCGTCATAATCAACCTCCTCAAACTCTTTCAAAACTTTCAAAGAATCATTTTTTACCAGCTCCGATTCAGCTTTAAGTTTTTTTTCGAGCAACAATCGTTTTTGTAACCTGTTATAATAGGCAATGGCTTCATTTATGTATCTGTTGCGTGGTTTCTTAATGCTGGAAAGAATCTTTTCTGTTTCGCCAAAAACAGTGTCATCGATTTTTAACGATATGTTTTTCATGGGTATTAATATTTGATACCGCAAAGGTATATCAAAAAAGTATATATTCCAAGTAATGTCAAACCACTTCCGCTACCACAAAGGTGCTTCCTCCCACAAAAACCAAATCACGGGGGCGGGCATTGTTAAAGGCTGAGCTGAAAGCCCTGTCAACCGAACTGTACGACAGGCCTGTTAATCCCATCTCTTCTGCCTTTTGTTGCAGGATTTCGGCATCCATTCCGCGGGGAATGTCGGGTTTGCAAAAATAGTAAGTGGCATTTCGGGGTAGCAGTGCCAGTATCTTTTCCGGCTCCTTGTCGTTAACCATACCAAAAACAAAATGGAGATGGTCGAAAGTTGTGGACATAATTTGCTGAACCACCGCTTTGATTCCCTCTTCGTTGTGGCCGGTGTCGCAAACAGTTAACGGGTTTGTGTCGAGTATGTGCCAACGGCCTATAAACCCCGTGTTTTTGTGCAGGTATTCAATGCCTTCTCGTATGTGGCCGGGTTCAACAACCATGTTGTTTGATGTAGTTAGAACTTCGATGGTCATTAAAGCGGTGGCAATGTTTTCCTGTTGATAATTTCCCAGCAGGGGTGAATTAACCTCTTCGAGGAAGATTTCATTGTTTTTCCAGATGTCGATAAATTGTTCATCCGGTTTAAGGCTTTGCAACAGCTTTATGTCGTAATGTTCCTCGGCATAATGGAGGGTTGAACCGGTTTCGGCGGCTTTTTTTTCAAAGATTTCGGCGGTTTCAAACTGATTCCGGCCAATAACCACCGGCACATCCGGTTTGATGATTCCGGCCTTTTCACCGGCAATCTTTTGCAGGGTATCTCCCAGAAACTGTGTGTGGTCGTAACCGATGTTGGTAATTATACTTACCAGCGGGTTGATGATGTTGGTAGAGTCCAGCCTACCGCCAAGCCCGGTTTCAACAACGGCAATATCCACCTTGCTTTTTGCAAAATAGTCGAATGCCATGCCCACCGTCATTTCAAAGAAGGATGGTTTTATTTTGCCGAAATCATTGAGGTTTGATTGTACAAAGTTTATTACATCTTCTTCGCCAATCATTTCATCGTTAATTTTAATGCGCTCTCTGAAATCTTTTAAGTGGGGCGAGGTGTAAAGTCCTGTTTTATATCCGGCCTCCTGCAACACCGATGCAACAATGTTTGCCACACTGCCCTTACCATTGGTGCCGGCAATATGAACCGTTTTAAACTTTTCCTGCGGGTTGCCCAGCAGGTTTAACAGCTCGACCGTGTTGCCCAAATCGGCCTTGTAAGCGGCTTTTCCCATGCGTTGATACATGGGCAATTTATCAAAAAGCCATTGGGTGGTTTCTTTGTAATTCATAAAGCAAAGGTAGCTATTTAGCAGCACTATTCCTGATGAAACGGGAAAAAACAGGTTTGTTTAAAAAGGGGGCGCAAACAAAATGTGGTTTTACTTTAACAGATGGATGTTAGAGGGGTTTAAAACAATATAGTCGGAAACATGATACTTTTTCGAAAAACTATCCGGTAATTTTGGTTTTCGTTTGGGGCTCCATTTAAACTCGTACGCAGTAACCTTTCCATCGACTTCCTTTAATAGGTCTATTTCCGCCCCATCGTAAGTCCGCCAAAAATAGAAATTGGAATAAATGCGTTCATACCTGTCTTTTTTAATGATTTCATTTATGCAAAAGTTTTCCCATAGCGCACCAGTATCAACCCTGTTGCTACTATCTGAAAAATTATTGATTACAGCATTTCTTATGCCGGTATCGTAAAAATAATATTTATGTCGTTTTCGCAGTTCATTTCTTAAATTCCCGCTAAACGAACCTAATCTGTAAACAATAAAACTTTTTTCCAATAAGTCGAGGTAACGGGCAACCGTTTGTTTTGCAACTCCGGTAAGTGTGGCAAGTTCCTGAAAAGAGACCAGATTGCCGAGTTGTAATGCCAATGCTTTAACAATTTTCCGTAGTACTTCCGAGTTTCGAAGTTGTTCAAACCGAAAAATGTCTTTAAATAAATAATCATTACTTAGCATAAGTAACTTCTCGCGCTTTTCTTTTTGAGTCAGATTTATAACACCCGGATAGGAGCCGAAAATTAACAAATCATTTAACTTTTCCAGGGTATTAATCCAGCCGTTTTTGTTGCTTATTTCATTAAGCGAAAGGGGATACAAAACAAAGTTTATGTTTCTTCCCGTTAAAGGTTCCCCGGTTCTGTTTGACAATTCAAAACTGCTTGAGCCAGTTGCAATAAATTTACAATTTATTTGATTATTATCGTACAGTAACTTGAGTATTTCTCCAATGTTGGGGATTGTTTGAGCCTCGTCAAATGCCACAACCTTTTTTTCATCGAAAAGCAATGCTATTTTTGACAGGTTCTTTTCTGTTAAAATGTTGTAAACAGCGGGATGCTCACAATTCAATAATTTAAAGCTGTTTAATTTTTCGGAGAGCATATTTAATAAAGTAGATTTTCCTGTTTGCCTCGCCCCATATAGCAGAATTACCTCTTTTCTGTTCAGCTGGTTTAATATTAAGTTGGTCAGTGTTCTGTTATACATAACTTCGATTTTTTGCAAACTTACGTTTTTAGGCTTAAAAAAGCAAGTTAAGTTACATTTTTAAGCCTAAAAAAGGAAGTTTGGGTAGTGTTTCTTCCTGATTGGGGTTTTTAGAGTTTCATAGTATTGCGGTTACTTGAAAAATCAATACCTTTGTATTGTACAATACTAATTAAATGAAATATAAAACGCTTCTTATTTTAACCCTGCTTGCAGCTGTTATTATTGCAGGCAGCACATCTTGTCATAAAGATAAGCTTGAAGGTGATTTGGTTGACAATGCCGAACTTGCAGCACAGTTGCTTTCGGATGCCGCAGACACCCTTATTGTTGACAATCAAAAACTTGTTTTGGAAGCTGAATTATATCGTGATTTCTTTCCGGGAGTACCATCATCAACAAGGTCCAACTTACAGGCATTGGTATGGGTGGTTAATACCGACAGCACCCTTATTACCGACCGGTTTAGCATTGTAAAACTGTATGTTATCAATAAAAGTGAAATTTGGATTTCGGAGCCGGAGGCACGAAATGACAACAATCTTTTTAAATATAAATACCATGCAGTAAGTGTAAACGGCCCCAAATGGGATACAGGAATAACAGTTGATGTGGTGGTTGAGATGCTTGATTTAAATCTCAATAAAAATCGATATTTGATTGTGGAAAATCAGGTTATTGAGCGGGACGAGTGATGACCGCCCTCTCTGCCCTCCCCGCAAAAGGCAACCTTAAACTTTCAAACTTTGAACTTTCAAAAGTGCCAGAAGTACAAACACCAAAACAAAAAAACGAAGCCCCTATTCTGCGAGGCCTCCCGATTTCTATCGGGAGATAACTATCGGGAGAGGCCGTGGCAGACTCCCACATCACACCCCAAACTTTATTAGAACGTTAGCGCACTGGCGTTGGTAAAGATTGCTTCGCTTCGCTCGCAAACTACCACTCCTTTGCTGCCTGTAAAGAATAAAGAAAAAAGATAAAAGGCTGAACAACAATTGAACAGTTGAACAATGGACTTCTAATGCGCTTCCAGCCAATCTTTTCCGGTGTTCATATCTACAACCAGCGGAATGTCCAGCTTGATGGCGTTGAGCATCTTGTCCTTAACAATGGTTTTGAGTTGTTCTACTTCATCAAGATGAGCATCAAATACCAGTTCATCGTGTACCTGCAAAATCATCTTGCTGCGCAGGTTGTTGGCACGCATCTCGTTAAAGATATTGATCATGGCCACCTTAATCATATCGGCGGATGAACCCTGAATGGGTGCGTTAATGGCGTTTCGCTCGGCGTAACCTCTTACCACGCTGTTGGCTGAGTTGATGTCGGGCAGGTAGCGGCGGCGTCCCAAAATGGTTTCAACGTAGCCGTGCTCACGGGCAAATTGGATGGATTGCTCCATGTAAGCTTTAACGCCCGGATACTGCTCAAAATAATTATTGATGATTTCCGCTGCTTCTTTACGGGGAATACCAAGCCGTTCGGAAAGCCCAAAGGCCGATATGCCGTAAATAATGCCGAAGTTCACCATTTTGGCGTTGCGGCGCATCTCTTTGGTAACCATGTCGGGCGATACGCCGTACACTTTGGAGGCCGTGGCGGTGTGAATGTCCATGCCTTCACGAAACGCCTCCATAAGCCCTTTATCCTTACTTAAATGGGCAATGATGCGTAACTCGATTTGTGAATAGTCGGCGGCAAGCAACAGGTACTCTTTGTTGCGCGGAATAAAAGCTTTTCTGATTTCCCTGCCCCGCTCGGTACGGATGGGGATGTTTTGCAGGTTGGGATTGTTGGAGCTGAGCCTTCCGGTAGCAGCCACCGCCTGATTGTAGGAGGTGTGCAGCCGCCCATCGCGCGAAGCCACCAGATTGGGCAACGCGTCAACATAGGTATTTTTGAGTTTGGTAAGTGAGCGGTATTCCAAAATAAGCTCAATAATGGGATGCCGGTGTTTGAGCTTAACCAATACATCTTCGCCGGTGCTGTATTGGCCGGTTTTGGTTTTTTTGGGTTTGCTGGAGATATGCAACTTGTCGAACAGTACCTCACCCAGCTGTTTGGGCGATGCAATGTTAAATTCAACGCCGGCCATTTCATAAATTTCCTGTTGGATTTTTTCTATCTCCACCGCCAGCTTGCTACTGAACTCTTTCAACGCTTTGGTGTCGAGTTTTACCCCTTCCGCTTCCATATTGGCCAACACGGGAATAAGCGGCATCTCAATGTCGGTAAACAGTTTGTCGGTTCCGGTTTCTTTTAGTTTCGGTTCAAAAACCTCTTTAAGCTGAAGCGTGATGTCGGCATCTTCGGCAGCGTATTCAGCAACAATACCGGGTTCGATGTCGCGCATCGACTTTTGGTTTTTGCCCTTTTTGCCAATAAGGGTTTCAATGGAAACAGGTTTGTAGTTCAGAAACACTTCCGCAAGATAATCCATGCTGTGTTTCATGTCGGGCTGCAACAGATAGTGTGCTATCATGGTGTCGAACAGCGGCCCTTTTACATCCACATCGTACCATTTAAGCATGGAGATGTCGAACTTAATGTTTTGCCCTGTTTTCTGAATCTTTTCATCCTCAAGTGCTTTTTTAAAAATGGCAACGGTTTCTTCGGCTTCGTGGTAGTTTTCCGAAACGGAAACATACCAGGCTTCGTGGGGCTTAACGGCAAACGACATACCCACCAGCTCAGCGGTTCCCGTGTCAACGCCGGTGGTTTCGGTGTCGAATGCAAAGGCCTTTTGCTTTTCCAACAAAGCGGCAAGTTCTTTGGCTTCTTTATTGGTTCTTACATGGTGGTATTGATGGGGAACATCGCGGATGGTTTTTATGCCGGCTTCGTTTGTTTCTTTAGCATCGCCGGCAGGCATGTTAAAAAGGTCGCCCTGAAGTGCCTGCTGTTCCCTCCCTTTTTTTAAGGAGAGGTCGGTAAAAAAGCGTTTGGCAAAGGTTTTAAACTCCAGCTCATCAAAAAGTGCTTTCAGGTACTCTTCATCGGGTTCGGTATATCGTAAAGCTTCTTCCTGAAACTCGATGGGGACATTTAAGATAATGGTGGCAAGATGCTTGCTCTCCATGGCCTGATCGGCATACTTTTCCAGGTTTTCTTTGAGCTTTCCTTTGAGCTTATCGGTGTTTTGCAGCAGGTTTTCAATGCTTCCGAATTCTTTAATGAGCTTGCTGGCGGTTTTTTCGCCAATGCCGGGTACCCCGGGAATGTTGTCGGAAGCATCACCCCAAAGCCCGAGAATGTCAATCATTTGCTCCGGCCGGTCGATGCCGTATCTTTTTTTCACTTCATCCACACCCCACACTTCAGCTTTGTTGCCCATGCGGGCCGGTTTGTAC
>JALVAQ010000428.1 GCA_027011095.1 Bacteroidales bacterium | reverse complement strand
ATATTGAAAGCTGAAAATTATATTAACGGGTATGGATTAACGTTAGCCTATAATAGTTTTATTGGCCCCATTGAGGTAACCGGTATGCGTTCTAATATTGCTGGCCCGTCATTGTTTTTTTCTGTAGGTTTTTGGTTTTAACAGCAAATAAAGTTTAAAATGAAATATAAACGAATATTATTAAAATTAAGTGGTGAAGCCCTGATGGGTAACAAAAGTTACGGCATTGAACCCGAAACCCTTTCGGTTTACTGTCAACAAATTAAACAGGTGGTCGAAAGCAACGTTCAGGTGGCTATTGTAATTGGAGGTGGCAATATTTTCAGAGGACTGCAAGGTGCTGCCGAAGGATTCGACAGAGTGCAGGGCGATTACATGGGTATGCTCGCAACAGTAATAAATTCAATGGCTTTGCAGGCTGAACTGGAAAAGCAGGGTGTCCCAACAAAATTGTTGTCGGGCTTAAATATCGACCCCATCGCCGAAAGTACAAGTGGAAGAAAGGCAGTTGACAATCTTAACGGCGGCAAAGTGGTTATCATTTCAGGTGGAACCGGAAACCCGTTTTTTACAACCGACTCGGCCTCCGCACTGCGGGCCGTTGAAATTCATGCCGATGTGCTGTTAAAAGGAACACGCGTTGACGGAGTTTATACCGCCGATCCGGAAAAAGACCCCACAGCTGTTAAATTCGACAGGCTTACTTTTGATGAAGCCTACAGCAAGCAGCTTAAAATTATGGACATGACAGCATTTACGCTTTGTCGCGAAAACAATATGCCCATTCTCGTTTTTGATATGAATACCAAAGGAAACCTCTTTAAGGTGGTTAGTGGCGAAAATATTGGCACCGTGGTTTCCAATTAAATTTCAGGCTTTGCAGCTTAAAAAACAGATAACTGCCGAAAGGTTGCCCATCATTATTATTATGATACTGGCAGCCTTTTTGCGTTTTTGGAATTTTGGCTCCATCCCCTTTATGCACGATGAGTTCAGTGCTATCTTTCGTACCTTTTATCATTCGGTTTACGACGTTGTTGAAATTGGTGTTAAACAAAACGACAGCCATCCTGCCGGTGTACAGCTTTTTATATATTTCTGGATAAAACTTTTTGGCCTGCATGAGCCTCTCTTGAAGTTTCCTTTTGCCCTGCTGGGATGGGGTTCGGTATTTGTCGCCTGGCTTATTGCCCGACGGTGGTTCAATAACAATACAGCACTTTTTACAGCTGCTTTTATGGCTGTTACACAATACCATATCTTTTACAGCCAGCTGGCACGGCCTTACGCCCCGGGACTTTTTTTCGGCCTTGTAACAACCTGGTACTGGACAAAAGTGGTTTTTGATGAAAATACCAAACTCCGCCACTGGGTGCTTTTTGTTTTGTTTACTGCCATTAACAGTTATATACATGCTTTTACGCTGTTTTTTAATGTATTAATGGCCGCTACCGGACTCTTTTTTGTGAGGGGTGTAAAACTGAAACATTACCTGCTGGCCGGATTGGCTATTTTGGTGCTTTACCTTCCGGGAATTCCGGTATTTCTTGCCCAACTGGGTAGGGGCGATATCGGCGGGTGGCTTGCCAAACCCAAGCCCGGTTTTTTGATTGACTTTTTCAGGTACCTCTTTCACTTTTCCAGATGGTTCTTTTTAACGGTTATCACCATTATAACT
>JALVAQ010000427.1 GCA_027011095.1 Bacteroidales bacterium | reverse complement strand
TGCGGTGGAGTCCAACTTGCCGGAAATAACTTTTAGCAATGTTGATTTGCCGGCACCGTTTGCGCCAATAATGCCGTAGCAGTTGCCGGCGGTAAAGGTGAGGTTAACTTCTTGAAATAATACTCTTTTTCCAAACTGGATTCTTAAATCTGAAACTGTAATCATTTACGGGGGAATTAATGGTTGTAGCCCGTTTTTTTTAACGGGCGGCAAAAGTACGTATTATTATTGGATTTAAGTTGTTTGTTTGTAAATCTGTTTTTGAATGGCAATAAAAATAAATTAACCACAAAACTTGGGATAAATGATTTTTTATGTAATTTTGCGCTCCCAAATCGGGGTGTGGTGCAGTTGGCTAGCATGCTTGCATGGGGTGCAAGTGGTCGCAGGTTCGAGTCCTGCCACTCCGACATTATAAAGGGATAATTTGTTGATATACAGATTATCCCTTTTTTTATTGGCACGAAACGCTGATGGTATTTGAAGGCTGGCATGTCCCGACATGGATGTCGGGATGGTCGCAGGTTCGAGTCCTGCCACTCCGACATAATAAAAAAGGGTTGGCTTATTTAATAATAACCAACCCTTTTTTTTACAAAATATTAAAAAAACCTATTCCTTTTCCACTTTAAAGTCCATTGTCATGCTGCGGTCGCCGAAGATTACTTTAACGGTATAAATTCCGTCAGCCCAATCGGAAACATTGAGGGTATAGTCTAACATGGGAAGGGTTGCGGTTCCTTTATAAAGTTCTTTAATTTTTTTCCCCTTGGCGTTATAAATATTGGCCTGAACATCTTTGTTCATGACTCCGGCAATTTTTATAACGGTAGTAGATTCGGCCGGTTGCGGAAAAATATGAATACCGGGTACGTTGGCTTTAGGGTCTCTGTTCATTTGACCTCCGTTCATACCTTTCATATTATTCATTCCTCTGTTTCCCATCATTCCGGGTTTTCCCATGCCCATGTTGTTTTTTTTGTTCATTCTGTGATGACGCATCATCATTTTTTCATAATTCATTTGTGGGTTCCACATTAAAATAAAGGCAGGGTCGGTCATTCTGTCCAACATTTTCTCCGGGCCGCTGCCCATTCTGTTGTTGTTTGCAGGACGCATGGCAGCAAGGTCTTTACTCCATTGCTCTTTCATTTTAGTCATTTCGTTTATGTACTGCTTTTTTAAGTCAGGATGGGCGTCTGTAATTTTATCAAGCTGGCCTTTAAAGGCTGCAAAATGTGCTTCTCTCATCTGCTCGCGGCCATCGGGGTTAGGTTGTTGGCCTTTCATACTCTCGCGAACAGCATCTCGCTGGTCTTTGATTTTAAGCAGTTCCTCGGTTTCTGATTTGGTAAGGGCATCCATCCAAATCTTTTTTTGTTTTAAAAGCTCTGGCTTAATGTTTTGTTCCATGTAGCTTTTAATTTTTTGTCGCTGTCCGTTGCCGTTGCCACCGGGTTGTGCGGTTAATCCTAAGCCTGTCATTAAAAACATGCCGGTCATAATAATTGCAATAATTTTTTTCATCTTTTTTAAGTTTTAAGGTTTGCTTGTTAGACATCGCTGTTTCGCGGTTTATTCCTTCAAATAAAAAAAACAGGGTTTGTAACAGCCGGCAATTACAGGGCTAATTCCTATTTTGATGTGCTGACACCATTATAGAACCGATAGAGTATTGT
>JALVAQ010000426.1 GCA_027011095.1 Bacteroidales bacterium | reverse complement strand
AAATACTCGTTGAATAAAAATCGAATTTAATATTATTTTTCATTAAAATAGCCTTAATCTTTATAATTAAATAAATTCTTAATAGAAATACTAACATAATACTTATCCAAAGTATTGCAAATGCTATGTTCATTGGTTTAAAATTTTAATGTAAAAAAGGATATATTGACCCACCAACTTTATCATTCCATTCTGATTGATACTGAATGTATGAATTAATATACTTTTCAGAACTTAATGTTACCTTAAAATCAATTCCAAACCCAAACATATATCCAACATCAATGATATTAAATCGGGTTGGCGATCCTCTTTCAACGTACGTAAGCCCTAGTTGTCCAGAAGGTGAAAATCGCATCAGACCCCAATCTTGTTTAATTCCTCCATAAAGCCCATATACTCCTAATCTTAATGAAGAAGTCGCTGTTTTATATGGTATGTATTTAAATCTGCGCATATTACTATTCCATTTAAAAGTCATATAATCAAAAGAAATGGCATTTGCTGTAAACACCTCACCTATACCAAAAATTTTTAATTTTTCAGAAAACGATAGTCCAAATTTTATGTTTAATTCAACATCTATAAAAGGATCACCCCCACCCGGTGGGTCACCCCCTTCAAACATCATCCCGTAGCCATGTCCTAACGAGTTAAACTCATTTAATAAATCATTTAAAGCACTTAAAGTTGAGTTATAATTCTCATAAGCATTATTAAGTGCTTTGGTATCAGCAACAGATACACCATATTTTCCTATTGTTATAGTAATATCAGTGCTACCATTATTTACCAGACCCATAAAGCCTTCCGTAATATCAACAGAATTTGGGATTATGTAATTGTTATTTACTTCATTAAAGCCAACCTGTGTTCTTTCTCCCATTCCATTAACAAGGGAATACTGTCCTGAATTATAATCGTAAGCATAATAATTATTTTTAGAGCGCCATCTTGCATAAAAAGAGTTCATATCATTACCCGGGCCGAGCAAACGACTCCAATTCCAATTAAAACCAGTTGCAATGTTTCTTGTATAGTACCCCGAAGGATCGGTAAACTTTAATGGATTGTTAAAAGCATAACTATACCGGTTAAAGTTTTGGCTGTAGGTAGGGGCCTGTACAAAGGGGTCGGGAGAGAGAAAACGGCCAAGCCAGGGGTCATACATCCGGCCGTTCATGTTAATTAAATCGAAGTTATTCAAATGTTCGTGGCCGGTAAAGCCACGGTCGAACAAATGGGAAGTGGGTACATTGTTGTAAGTCCAATCTTGTGGGTTACGGCGGCGGCCCCATGGGTCGAAACTGAACACCTGCTCTTCACGGTCGTGCAAAAGTACGATATTACCGTTTTCATCGGTAATGCTGTAGTAGGATCCGAGATAATCTTTTTGCACGTAATACATGGTGTCCTGCCCTTGGTTTTGTACGTAAATGGCAAACAATCCATTGCCGCCGCTAATATAGTGAATTTTTCGTTTGTCGCCTTTGGCATCCTGTTCAATTTCGTAATTGGCGCCGATGTAATATTTGGTTTTCAAAATCCCTTTATTTTTGATGTACAGTGCTTTTTTTCTGGCATGGTCGGGGCCATAAGTGATGTTTACACCGTAGGTATCTTCAAGATTTCCATTTTTTTTAATCTGCCCAATATATGATACTTTGTTAAAGGGAGTGTAGGTAATATTTTGAGGTTGCGCTTTATCGCTGTATTGTGTTGTTGGATATTGTATGCCGGTAACTGCGTTTAAACCTGCTTTGTTTCCGTATTGATATGATCCGGGAGGTTCCCAACCGGTTACGTCTGATTTATTTGTAATATTTCCGTTTAATGCATAATCTGAATAAAAGCTGTAGTATCCGGTTACATGCCAGCTTGTAAGATTGTTATGCAACGGACCATCGTAACCAAAGTTTTCGGTTAAATTATATTTGTTGTCTGTGCGCGACAATAAATTACCTGTATGCGCGTCAAATGTATAGCCGAGGTTTTGAACATCGGTGTATTTGTTTACTGCGTGACCCGTTTGAATTTTTGAAGGGAAACCGTAAACATCAAATTGGTTTTTAGTTACTAACCCGTTGCCGAGACGATATTCGGTTAATTGTCCGCGAGCATTCATTGTAGTGGCCTCCCAAAGTGTTTGTTGCGTTGTGTTGTTTTCTACTTTACTTAAAAAACCGTTATTATTGTAATGGTATTTTATGGCAAAACCGGAAGGATAGGTTACTGTTTCCAATTGTCCAAGGTTGTTGTACTGGTAATGCTCAGTATAGTTTTGTCCGTCAATTACTTCGGTTTGCCTTATTTGCCTGTTATACCGGTCATAATTATAAAAGTAAGTTATGCCGTTTGGCCCGGTAATGTTATTTAATAAGCCGAATCCCATACCCGGAAATTCCAAATTAGGTACATTGTTGTAGTTGTAAACCGTTTCTTCGCCGGTATTAATGAGTGTTTTGTTAATTAAACGGCCAAACAAGTCATATTCCATTTCGTAGATATTTCCGTTTGCATCGGTTTGTTTTGTAAGTTCGCCAAAAGCATTGTATTTATAACTTGTGGTTCCTGCATTGGGGTCGTTTAATAATTTCTGGTTTCCGGCATCATCGTATTCCATAGTTGTTACTGCACCGAGTGCATCAATTGTTTTAACATTACCCGAGCTGAAATAACTATAACTAATTGTTCCGGCAGGATCGGTTATGGTTACCGGTTTGCCAATGGCATTTGATGTTTTGGTTACCGTAACTCCGGTACCGCTGTTTGTTGTGGTAGTTGTGCGTCCGGAGTAACCGTAAGTAAACGAATTGGAAGGGGTGTTTTTTTGTATTACTCTTCCCAAATCATCATATTCTAATGTGGTCCATTGGGTGGGGTTTCCGGTGTAAAAATAAGGTTCTGAAGTTTTTTCCAGTCTTCCGTTGTTAGCATAATAAACGTTTTTGGTGTAAATCATATCTGCCGGATTTAAACCAAAGGTAATATTGATAAGATTTCTTCCAAATTTATCATAATAGTTTATTTGTGTGGAGGGTTCTCCTTCTTTATGTTCCGAGTACCAATACAATGCTTCAGGGGGTATTCCGTAATTGTTTCCGGAATTCCAATCATACTGCATTGTTTTAACGGTTCCATCTGGATAATCAACTTCGGTAGGGGTTCCAAATGAATTGTAAAGATAGGTGGTTGTTAAGCGTGCAGGATCAGTTTCGGTAAGTAGCTTACCGGTTTTTATATAATAAGTATAATTGGATTTATACTTTGAATTTCCGATAATTTTTTTTGTTTGAGTTAAAAAACGGCCATCATATCCGGGTGTTTGTTGGTCAAACGCATACCATGTTACCCTGTCGTTTAGTGGTGGATTGGCATTGGGTGCACTAAGCGTTTTTTTTGTAATATGGCCAAACTCATCGTATTCATAAGTTGTTTTTATGCCCAGTTCATTTGTCCATGTATAATCGGGGCTTTTTTCAATACTTTTTACCGAAGGCCATGGTTCAACACCATCCGGCTGTGCTTCGTTATAATTATAGTAGGTGTATTTTGTATATAAGTCGTCAGAATTCGAATCATCTTTATCATATTTTTTTACAGTAATTGTTTCCGGCCTTGAAATCAACCAGTTGCCTGCATCGTATATGTAAGTTGTCGCTTTTTCAATTTTAAAATCAAATTGGTGGTCAGGTGTGTCAAGATTAAGTTTTTCAGGGTCGGTTAACACCTCCGAATAAACCGAGTTGCCATATTGGTCAATATCATTTATGTTTTGAACGGTTTTAACTGTTTTTACAAAACTATTGTCAGTATCCCACGATTTTGATAAACTTGCTGTATCTACGGGCGTAAAAATGTAATTGTTTGTTTGGTTGCTTTTTACATCTAATACACTTTCGGTTGATGATAACAGCTTATCCCCAAAGGTTTTTACTGTTGATTTTTTGGCATAGGGATAGTAATACATTGTTTTTCCCTCAATATCTTTGGTGAAAATATTGTAATTGGTTGTTGTAATTGTTTTGTTCATATTATTTGTAACCGTCATTTGGGCAAATCCGAGGAAACCCTTACCTCGCTTATGGATTTTAGCACCTGCATAATGATAAACAGTTTCAATATTCGTTCCAAAATCACTATCGGGTAATAGTGTATCAACAACATAAAGCGGAGCCTGAATGTCAACAATAGGGTAGGTAGCGCCGGTTCCTTTTGTATAGACATCAGGGTTGGTTAACGGTTTATAAATAATTGCTGTTTGTACTCCAAAGCCATTGGTGGCTTTATTAATCATATTACTTTTTTCATTGGGGTGAAATGTTAATATATGATGAGAATTATTCTTAAACAGCAAACACTCATCTTTTCTGTCTCCGTTAAAATCACTTCCGGGGTAAAACATTTTGGAATCATAAGGTTCATAGTTGTTGCTAATATTAATTGATTCGGTATTAAAGCCCATGCCGGTACTATAGTGTACATAAAAACTTGTTGTTATATAATCCCACCAGCCTGGTTCTAGCGAATCCCCTTCCTGCCGTTCATAAACATCATGCACCTGAAGTATATCTGTTTTACCATCACCATTATAATCTTTTAGGATAAAATGTTTGTTATTAAACCAAATACGGGAATCATTGGACTCCACTATGGGACAAGAACCTTGTATCCACAATCCTTTACCATTAAAATAATGTAATTTAAAATTTATTTTTTCCCCATTGAAATTTTTTTCAAAAGTTAAAATATCACTTACACCGTCCCCGTTAAAATCACCAACTTTAACAAATTGGTCTTTAGTAGGAAAATCAGGCGATGCCAAATCAATCAACTTATTGTTTATATCATCAAATAGAAAAATTGTGGATGAGCCTGCTGTTTTGTTTACCAATAAATCACTTTTGCCATCACCATTAAAATCACCTATTGAAACAGGTTGCAAATCTTCTTCGTTATGTTCCCAACTGTATCCTGTCTCATTTGGTGGATTTATAAATAAGTCGGTTACAGCATTTGTATTTGGATTAAACTCTTTTGCGTCTAACCATGTTGTATATTTCTCAAGATCTACACTATACTGAGCCCTCACTGTCAATAGTTCGCTGATACCGTTTCCATTCATGTCACATTGCAAAAAATATCCCCCACCATTTTCATCAAAATAAATTGGAGCAAAATAGGTGTTCGAGGAAGCAAAACCTGATTGTGTTTTAATGTATAACTCCGGAGTAAGTTCAATAATTCCATTAATATATTTTCTATTAATCCTCATCAAATCATCAATACCGTCTCCATTAAAATCACCGGCAATGAAATAATCGAAACTCTCTGACTGAAAAAAATCGAAATTCTCTTCGGTAAATGTTTCTCCGTCTGTATCTGCATAGCTGACCGTACAATGATCGAAAACCTTAATCTCATCACCCTGCTCATTTACTTCCGTTTGATAATAAGCCCTGACAATATCGGTTCTACCGTCTCCATTAAAGTCACCCAGTGTGTAATCAGCTTTATATTCTCCATTATCAAGGTTTGTATTTTTTTCTATAAAGTCAGGTGTTTTCGCTCCCCATTCAAAATTAGTAGCAGGAAGGTTTGTTCCATTTTCCCCTGACATTTCTACTTTTTTTAAGCGGCTGTATATTCCATTTTCATCATAAAAAAAATTATATTTTCTCAGCACTGTGCCATCCTTATATTTTACCCGTATTTGATCAAGTACATCATTTTTTGTTATTACGCTACCCGAAATATAAAACTTATTTATATCATAACGATCATCATATTCAAAATCAATCTCATAAAAAGGATTGATTTGTAAGGTATTATTTCCTGTATATTTAATTTTTGATATTTCTGCATTTCCATTTGCTTCATGATAAATAAAATCAATATAATTACCTTTTCTGTCGCTTATACGGTTTACCAACCAAAATAATACATCATCTCTGCCACTAGCCTCAATCTTTGAATCAGGTGTATGCCCATATTCAATAATTTTACCATCTTTTGTATGTACCTCAAACCAATCAGGGCCTTCCAATACTGATCCGTATCTAATAATTTTTGAATAGGTTTCGTTTTCGGTTCTGTATTCAAAGAAACCAACTTCTAACAACCTTTTTCCATCTAATTTAAACTTATCGTTAGCGTCAAAATCAACTCCTTCAATATAACCGTCATTGTATAAGGTTGTTCCTGTACGGGAAATGCCAGATAACCCGCTCATTGCCCAACCCATCCCCAGTATGCCGTTTCCACCCTGACTGTTATAAGTCAATGTAATATGC
>JALVAQ010000425.1 GCA_027011095.1 Bacteroidales bacterium | reverse complement strand
CAAATAAAGGTATAGAATATGTTAACATCGGTATAAGGGGAAAATCGTTTGGAACCGTATCTGATAACAGTGGTAGTTTTTCGCTTTTAGTGCCTGATAAATTTTTTAAAACCGACAGTCTGACTTTTTCTTGCATCGGTTACAAAACAAAAAAATTAAAGATTTCGGAGATGTCCGCTCCCGGTGAAAATATTGTTTCACTTTCTCCCGATATCATCCGGCTTGATGAGGTTAAAATTGAATCGAAAAAATTAAAAAGCCGGACCAGGGGTGATGTATCAAGAAAAAACTCAATTGTACTTGCTCTTTCCACATCATCAATGGGGCATGAAATTGGAGCGGTTATTAGGTTGCCCGGTAAGCAGGTGTATCTGAAAGATTTTAATTTTCACATTATTAGCAGTCATCCCGATTCGGCAAAGTTCAGGTTAAATATTTATACCTACAATAAGAAGATTGGTAAAAACATACTTGCCAGCCCCATATATTTCACGATTTTTAATAATGCTTCCGGCGACTTTACCGTTGATTTAACAAAATATAACCTTGTGGTGAAAAACGATATTTTCGTATCGGTTGAAACCGTTGCCGTTTATACTTCAAAAGGCCCCGATCCGAATAAAAAATTCGACCAGTATTATTACGACAGGGTTAGTATTTCGGGAACTGTGTTGGGAACGCCATCGTTTACGCGAAAGGTAAGTCTCGACAACTGGGAAAAACTGGGATATTCGTTTGCTCCGGGATTTTGGTTGACCGTGGCTTATTAAAAGCCGGTGTTACGGCAAAAACAAACAGCTGTCGCCATAACTCAAAAAGCGAAAATTATTTTTTAAGGCAAAATCGTACGCCTCTTTCCATTGCTCGCCAATAAGTGCAGATACCAGCAACAGCAGGGTGCTTTTGGGTTGGTGAAAGTTGGTAATTAAACCGGTTGCCAGTCTGAATTGATATCCGGGGGCAATCATTAACCGCGTTTCACCTTTTAACTCCTCAAGATTATTTTGTTCGAGTGTGTTGATTAATAAGGTTAATGCCTCTTTGGTGTCAAAACCATCCGGGATTTCCAATTCGTAGGGGTCCCATTGATTTACTTCAAAACCATTGGTTAAACCCAGCTTGATTTTCAGTGCCATCCAAAAGAGGCTTTCGATGGTGCGCATGCTTGTGGTTCCCACCGGAATAACGGGATTTCCCAACTGCTTGAGCAAACTTTTAAGTACCTTTTTTGAAACAACCACTCTTTCGGTATGCATCTCATGCTCCCTAATGGTTTCGCTGGAAACAGGTTTAAAGGTACCCGCGCCCACATGCAAGGTAACTTTCCGGGTTTGAATTCCTTTATCGGTAAGTTGTTGTAAAATGTCATCGGTAAAATGAAGCCCTGCTGTGGGTGCCGCCACCGAGCCGTCAAATTTGGCATACACTGTTTGGTAGCGTTCTTTATCCGATTCAACTGCTTCGCGATGCAGATAAGGAGGTAGCGGAATCATTCCCGAAGCTTCTAAAATATGAGAAAAAAGAATCTTCACCGGTTCCCACGAAAATGAGATTAAAAAGGAGTCGGAAAGCTGTGCTTCTTTTGTTGCTTTGAGTTTTACCGGTACCCCGTTAACAACAACCTCCGATATTAACTCCCCCGCTTTCCACCTTTTGGCATTACCCACAAGGCACTTCCAAACCACAGGCGGTTTTTGCTGAAAGGCAAGCTGAAAATCGTTGGTTGGTTTAACGGGTTCCAAACAAAATATTTCAATGGTTGCGCCTGTTGGTTTTTTAAAAAGTAAGCGAGCCTGAATAACCTTGGTTTCGTTGAAAACAAGCAGCGCATTTTTTGGAATTAAATCGGGTATTTGCTTAAAAACTTTTTCTGAAAGATGTTCGCCATTTAGATAGAGCAGTTTGGAGAGATGACGTTTGCCCAACGGAAATTTGGCAATTCTGTCATCCGGCAGGGGATAATTATATTCTTCTATCTTTATTTTGTAGGGGTCAGACATTTAGCTTGTATTAAATTTCCGTGAAACTCGAAATTTGAAGGGGCAAAAGTAAAAAAACCTGCTATCATAACGATAACAGGTTTGAAAAGTTTAGTGTTGTTTTTTTGAAGGATTAGCCTTAGGAGTGTCCCCCTACAACAATGCGCATAATTTTAATATTTAAAACCAACCATCTCCAGGCCTGATAAATAATACATCTTCTGAAAAACATGGTTGTTTTTGTGGGCATAGGCGGATACGATTCATCGGAGTATGCCACAGTACGGTTTTGATTTACATCTTTTGCCATAATATTTTATTTTTTTTATTGTTCTACAAAATTTTTATTCGGGTAATAACCACCAAAACGGATAGCCTTTGGCTTTGTGCAAAAACATGTAATGCATAAACCATTTCAGCCAATGGCCTGCCAGTCCGGCTTCACCAACGGTGTAACGCAGGTCGCGGCCATAAAGCGGATATTTGTCCCAGTCCTGCACAATGGGGTGTACTGTCATGGTAGCGGCTGCACCGTTAAGCAAACCATAACCGGCTGACACAATACAGGCAGCTCCCATTTTTGCCATGGAGGCTTTATGTTTCATTTTTGGTTCCCCCGATTTTATCCAGTCGATAATATTATCGGCAATAATTTTACCGATTACCCCCGATGGCATTCCTGTACGGGGAGGAGCAGGGAAAATAGGTGTTCCATTGGGGCTTTTCATGGGTTTTGAAATAGAATGCGGTGGTGCAAAAGCAATACCGGCAGCAAAAATATTTCCATAATCAGGATTTTGGTAGGTAGAAGGCCAGTCGTTGGCGCTCCACTCTTCAAAAGGTTTGGGTGTATAATCGGCATCCACAACCATAAAACCGTTCGGTTTAAAAAGCTTGGACGTGATATCGTCACCATTTTTATCAGCAGCCGTAATTCCGTTTCCGGTAAAAGCGGGTATCAGCATCGAAAAGTCATATTCAATTTCACTTTCGGTTCCATCCAATGTTTCGTAGTAAATTTTTGATTCGTCAACTTTTTTTACTCCGGCTCGTTTTATCCATTTAATGTTACGCTGTTTAAGAAACGATTCTGTAAAAGTTTTGGTGCTGGTAATGTAGCCACCTCTTTTAATATAGGCACCGCCCATACCAAAATCGCCCAGTTCATATTCGTTGGTAATCCAGGTGATGGTTGCTAAATCGCTTAAGTTACGACGTTTTAACTCCCAGGCAACATTTAAAATGTACTCAAAAGCAGCACCCTGACACGTTGCGCCGGGATGGCCGGTTCCAATAACAAACTTTTGTTTTTCGCCTTTTTTCATTTTTTCAATCGACTCTTGCAGCTTTTCCCATGCCTCGGCAGCGTGACTGAACGAGCAAACAGAAACAGTGTGTTTTCCGGGGCCTATGCCGGGTGTTTTTTCAAAGGCAAGCCGTGGGCCTGTGGCATTGATTAAAAAATCATAATCAACAGTCTCTTTTTCTCCCACCTTGTCTTGTCCGGTGTACTCAATGGTAACAAAAGGTCTTTCCGAATCTTTACTCCCTTCAGGATGAATGGAAAGTGCTTTTGCCTGTTTAAAAACAATGTTTTGTTTTTTGTACCGATTTTCAAGTCGGAATTTTACCTGATCAGGGGTCATCCTGCCCACCCCAATCCAAATGTTCGATGGAATCCAATGATAGTGCATGGTTGGTGCAACAACAACAACTTCATGCTTTCTGCCCAACTTTTTTTTAAGCCATGCCGAAGCTGTATGTCCTGAAACACCGGCACCCAAAACGACTACTTTTGCCATAATTTGTATTTAGTTTAAATTAAAAATCGGCTCAAATGTACTACTAATTCTCGACTTATCCAAATACAGACCAATGCTTTACAGTCAATACATGCTTGTGAAAAGCATATTTTAAGGTCAAAATAACAATAGATGTAAAGAAATAATTAAATTTGAAAAAAAATTTATATGAGTTTAAAAAATCACATTCCAAACACAATTACTCTTTTGAATTTAACCATGGGAGTTTCTTCCATTTATTTTTCTTTTCAGAGTACTCTGGAAGGTTTGGCCATGGCCGGGTATTTAATTTTTATTGCAGCTCTGTTCGATTTTTTCGACGGATTTACAGCAAGGCTGTTAAACGCCAAATCGGATATTGGATTACAACTTGACTCTTTGGCCGATATGGTTTCCTTTGGTGTGGCGCCCGGTTTTATTTTGTATCAAATGATTATTTTAAGTCATGGAAAGCCAATGGACATGCTTAATGGTTTTAACCTGTTTCCTCTTTGGGCCATGTTAATTCCATGGGGAGCTGCTTTGCGGTTGGCAAAGTTTAACACCGATGATAGTCAGCAGATGGGTTTTAAGGGAATGCCTACGCCGGCATTGGCTTTTCTGGTAGCTTCGTTGCCCATTATCAGAAAAACCTTGTACTTTAATCAGGATATGATTTACATGATTTTTACAAACTCCTACTTTTTGGCGGCCACAGCCATTGCAGGCTTCTTTTTAATGACATGCAGTTTTCCGATGTTTGCATTGAAATTCAAAAACTACAAGTGGAAAGGAAATGAATTCAGATTTTCATTTTTGGTAGTATCCGTTGTCCTTTTAATTCTGTTTCAGGCGGTTGCTATTCCATTTATTATCGCGTTGTATCTGTTTTTGTCGTTAATTATTTATTTGTCAAACATGCAATACGACTAAGGTTAGTTTTTCTTTTTTCGTAATTCAAAATTTTTGCCCAAATACACTTTTCGTACATGTTCATCTTCTGCCAACTCTTCGGCAGTTCCGGCTTTTAATATGGAACCTTCAAATAAAAGATAGGCTCTGTCGGTAATGGTAAGTGTTTCGTGAACGTTATGATCGGTAATCAGAATGCCAATATTTTTTTCTTTAAGTTTTGCCACAATCGATTGAATATCTTCAACGGCAATGGGATCTACACCGGCAAAGGGTTCGTCCAGTAAAATAAACTTGGGATCTACAGCAAGCGCACGTGCTATTTCGGTTCTGCGGCGTTCTCCGCCCGAAAGCTGTATCCCTTTGCTTTTGCGAATATGCTGTAACCCAAACTCATCTATTAACGATTCCAGCTTTTCTTTGCGTTGTTGTTTGGTTAGGTCGGTAAATTCCATCACCGCATTTAAATTGTCTTCCACCGAAAGGTGTCTGAACACCGATGCTTCCTGTGCCAGATAACCAATCCCCAGCTTAGCCCTTTTATACATTGGCATATCGGTAATTTCCTTATCCTCCAGATAAACATGTCCTTCATACGGTTTAATAAGCCCTACAATCATATAAAAGGTGGTGGTTTTTCCCGCGCCATTGGGACCTAGAAGCCCTACGATTTCACCTTGGTTAACTTCTACCGAAACTCCTTTTACTACTGTACGGTGTCGGTATTTCTTTATCAGATTTGTAGTGTATAATTTCATAAGATTGTTGTTCTGTATTATATTTCGCTACTGTTAAAAAATTCCCTCCTTTAAAATATCGTGCAAATGAATAATACCCACATAATTATCGTTGTCCATAATGGGCAATTGCGTAATATTGTTTTCTCTCATAATGGTTAATGCATTGATAGCCAGTTCGTCCTTTTGAATTGTTTTTGGATTTCTTGTCATTATATCCAATGCGGTAAGGTGTTGAAAATCGGTGTGCTTCTCCAACATTCTTCTTAAATCGCCATCGGTAATAATGCCTATCAGATTTCCATCTTTAATCACAGCAGTTGTGCCAAGCCGTTTTGATGAAATTTCGATAATAATATTTGTCACCTTTTCATCGGCATCAACTTTGGGTACCTCGTTGTTTACCGCTAAATCTTCGGCTCTGAAAAACATTCTTTTCCCCAAGGCACCTCCGGGATGAAATTTGGCAAAGTCGGATGCCGAAAACCCACGCAACTCCAACAAGCTTATGGCCAGTGCATCACCCATAACCAATTGTGCCGTTGTGCTCGAAGTGGGGGCAAGGTTGTTGGGGCAAGCCTCCTTTTCAACGGTAACATCTAAAATATAATCAGCCTGCTTGGCTAAATACGATTTTGTGTTGCCAACCATTGCAACCAAAGTGTTTTTCCGGTGTTTTATTAACGGAACCAGTACCTTAATTTCAGGTGTTTCTCCACTTTTTGAAATGGCCACAACCACATCACCGGGGCGCACAAGTCCGATGTCGCCATGAATGGCATCGGCAGCATGCATAAAAACAGAGGGGGTGCCGGTGGAGTTTAAAGTTGCTACAATTTTTGTGGCAATGTTGGCACTTTTACCAATTCCGGTAATAACCACCCCGGCCTTTTGTGTTAAATATCAG
>JALVAQ010000424.1 GCA_027011095.1 Bacteroidales bacterium | reverse complement strand
CTAAACATGATTTTTTATGGCTTGTTTACTCTTTAAAGATACAAAATTATCCTCAAACAATAAAGGTTTTTTTGTAAGAGTTTTCGGAGGGGTCTCAATATTGCAATATAACATGTTAAAATACAACTATTAAGCATGAAAATATTTTAGAAAAAGCTAAAACAACTTAACAAAGTCGGTTTGCGCACGCTTGTACTCTTCGGGAATTCCGATATCAATAAAATAATTACTGCATGGTTTTCCATAAAAAGCACCGGCTTTGTAGTGTTTCTCAAAAAAGTCCTTTTCTATGGAAAACTTTTCAGGAAACTCAAAGGTGTTTAAAAACGATTTGTCAATTAAATACACACCTCCGTTTATAAAACCTTTTCCTGCGGTGTTATTTTTCTCTTCAAACCCCACAATTCTGTTTTGTTCATCCAAAATTACACTGCCATAGCGACTCACATCTTCTACCTCTCTTGCTATTAAGGTAAAATCAGCTTTATGCTCAAAATGGAATTTTGCAACACTCATTAAATCAACCAAGAACATGGTGTCGCCATTGGCAACAAAAACATGATTTGTTTTGGTGAGTTCCAACGATTTTTTTATGGCGCCTCCTGTACCGAGCGGATGGGCTTCAACTGCATAGCTGATTTTAACCCCTTGATAAAAGGCTCCAAAATAATTACTTACCACCTGATGCAAATAACCTGTTGAAAGCACAATGTGATTGATTCCCTGCCCGGCATAATAAGTAATCAGGTAATGCAAAAAGGGCTTGCCGTTGATGTCGGCCATGGGTTTGGGCACCTCCTTTACAACACTTTGCAAGCGGGTTCCAAAACCTCCTGCAAGAAAAACGGCTTCTGTTACTTTGTGCATATTAAAACCTCCAGGTTGTCAATCCTTTTTTTGTAAACTCGAAAGGTAATACATATCCACCTAACTTTTCCAAAGCTGTTTTAACGGCAAAACGTGTATTGCCGGGGCAATAAAAAAACATAAAACCACCGCCGCCTGCTCCGGATATCTTTCCGCCTGTGGCACCATTTTGAATGGCTGTTGCATAATAATTGTCAATATCGGGGTTGGTTATACCTGATGCCATCTTTTTTTTGTTTTCCCACCCGAAATTCAAAATGGTACCTATTTCATGCAACTCTCCTTTAAGGATGGACTCCTTCATCATAACAGCCTGTTTTTTCAGGTTATGGGTGGCCTGAATGGATGATTCCTTTTTGGAGGTTACATTTTTCATTTGGTTTTCAATAATATCGGAAGAATAACGACTTGTCTGTGTGTAATAAAGAACCATATTATACGACAATTCGTTAAGTACATCTGTTCTGATTCGTAACGGATTTACAATTACTTTATTTCCATCATAAAACTCCATAAAATTTACTCCCCCGAAGGTGGCTGCATATTGGTCCTGTTTTCCGCCTGCCATTTTAAGGTCTTCTCTTTCAATTTCCCAAGCAAGACGTGCAATATCGTACTCACCCAATGGCAACTGAAGCCATTCGACAAAGGCACCCAAAATAGCAACTACCAATGTTGATGATGAGCCAAGGCCCGAGCCGGGAGGGGCATCCACATAGGTTGTAAGTTTAAACGACAAGGGTTTACCCACAAAATCTTTAACCAAACGATTGTAGATACCTTTTGCCAAATCCAGTTTCCCATCAATGGCCAACTCTTTATCTGCATCCAAA
>JALVAQ010000423.1 GCA_027011095.1 Bacteroidales bacterium | reverse complement strand
GGCTATAGTGGTAGGTGGAGGCAACACTTTTCATTTGGTGGGAAAAATGCACGAAACCGGAATTATGGAAGCCATTAGGTTAAAAGCCCTGTCGGGAACGCCCTATATGGGATGGAGTGCAGGAGCCAATGTGGCGTGTCCGACCCTGAAAACAACCAACGATATGCCCATATACGAGCCTGCAAGTTTTGACGCCTTAAATTTGGTTCCGTTTCAAATTAACCCCCACTATCTCGATGCCAATCCCCAAGGCCACGGCGGCGAAACCCGTCAGCAGCGTATTGAAGAGTTTTTGGCTGTCAATCGTGGTGTAAAGGTGTTGGGGCTACGCGAAGCAAGCATGTTGTATGTTGACGATAACTCCATGAAACTGATGGGGAAACGTGACCTGCGCCTTTTTGAATTTGGCAAAGAACCGGTTGAACATAAACCTGATTCCGATTTGAGTTTCCTGTTGTAAATTGCGGCATACTTTTTGGATTGTTTGTTAAGGCTTTTTTGTAAAACCTTAAAAACTATATCCAATGAAACTTTTTATTAAAATTCTCTTTATTATGCTGTTAGCCTCATCGGCCTATGGGCAGGTTGATGATGTTGAAAAATTAATGACGCGTAAATACATATCGTGCGCCGATGTAAATTACAATGTTCAGTTTTTAATACCTCAATATTATAAAAGCGGCTCAAAAGATACCCTTAATGCAATTATTGATTATTGGGGAAAACACTGTGGTAATTTCGAAACAATTGCCCGTGTCAGAATATTATTAGCCATTGACGATGGTAATTTCAATGAAAATATATACGGTGATAATATTATCAGGTATTTAACTTACTACAAAAACTTTTCAACAACCGATAGAGGTAGTTATTATCTATACAGTGGAAAATTTGACCTGTTCCGTCCGGACTCACTGGATTTGTTTACTGTTAGTTTGGCGAAGAAATTGTTAAAAAGAACGAATCTTACACCCGTTGAAAGGTTCTTTTTACGATTTTATTCAAACGATTTTGACGGAACTTTTGCAATGCTGAAATCAGATGATTTTGCCGGTACAAAAATTCAAGAACTCTATTTTAAAGAGGTAAAACGATATGATGTAAAATTTATAAGCCATGGTAATTTCCGGGTTGGTGCCTGGATTCCTTACGGTAATCTCGGGCATGTGGGTACGCATCCTTTAATAGGTTTTGCAGGAGGAATGAAGTATAAAAGGTTAACTGCTGATTTGTCGATGGCATTTAAGTTTGGAAGGTCACCAAATGTATATCAGGTATATGTAAATGATTCTATTTGGAATACTAATTACTTTTTTGGAGGATACATGGGTGTGGATTTAGGATTTGATTTGTTGCAGCTTAAGAGAAGTAGTTTAAGCTTGCTTGGCGGCGTTGCGTTTGATGGATTTGATGCGCTTAAAGTGAGTGACCAGAATTCAAACAATAATATTAATAAATCGTTAAATTCGTTGAACCTTAATTTTGGCCTGGGTTACAAATATTCTATAAACAAGTTTAATTATTTGGGATTGGATATTAAATATAATTTTGTTGATTATCGTAACCCGCGGGGGACCGATTTGAGTGGAAATGTTTTTACCGTTAACCTGGTGTATGGTTTTTACGGCTTATATGGAGGCCGATATAATTTTGAAAGGTTAAAACAGCTGGAATACAAATAGATTAAGGAGAGGCAATCGTTATTATTAGTTGTTTAAGGATGTACAATAATAGTAGTATTTAATTTTAAAAATATAATCAAATGAAAAAGTTAATTTTTGTATTGGGAATGTTGTTTTTAATGGGTGGGGTAATACCTGCCACGGCACAGGAAAACAGTAAATTGTCGCCGAGAGAGCAACAAAAATCGGAAAAACAAAAGAAAAAGGAGGCTAAGCAGTCAGAAGACCTGGCCGAATTAAAGGCGGTAAACAAACTTGTTGAGGATACTGCTTTTGTTTTTGTGGCAAACACACTTTACGGTCCGCGTGGCAGCTCGTTTCACGTTGACCCAAGCATCAATTTTTTGGGAGTCCACAATGGTAAAGCGGTTTATCAGTTTGCCTTTAACGGATTAGTGGGCTGGAATGGTATCGGAGGTGCTACTTTTGAGGGAGACATTACCAGGTATAATTTTAAACCTTCCGAAAATATTAAAAAGGCATCAAGCCTTACCATGAACTTTCGGGCCATGGGTGTGGCCGGTTCTCCCTATGTTACCATGAGCTTTTTCGGGCACAGGGCAACTGTAAACATTACCTTTAATACCGGCGAACGGGTACGCCTCGATGGCGAAATCAGGTCGGTTAAAGATGCGGGAGTGTATAAAGGACAGTCGCTGTTTTAAACAAAGAAAAGCGGTGCATTTATTCAGCCTCCGCTTTGCGTACCTTATAATCCATGCCCACAAACAGGTCGGCTTTGTGTTTTAACGATTGTACGGTAACGTGCTCTTGTTCCAGCACCCTCATGCGATATTCGTTTTGAGGCTCTTTGCCGCGTGATGCCTGCGCTTTTTTGGTTTCGTGGTAGGTGAGTTCAATAAAGACTTTCAGGTCGGCCTCCTCGCAGTTAATGGCATAAAGTCCGTCCATTATTATCATATCAATGCCTGCAAAATCGGTGGTGAGCCTGTCAACCTGTTCGGTAATAAGGTCAACGCAAGGCATGGTGTTGATGCGGGAGTTTTTAAAATCTTCAACGGTTTGTTTGATGCCCTGCCAGTCGATTTCTTCAAGGCCTACAACTTTTTCAATGCCGTTGTCTTGTCGCCACTGTGTACGCTTAAGGGGTAAAATTTTATAGAAATTATCAATATGAACCGGCTTGGCAAAGAGGCCATGCTTGCGCAGGTTTTTTGCTACAACGTGGGTAAGCTCCGATTTACCCGATCCCGATTCGCCCGAAATGGCAACAATATATTTATCTCTTTTGTTTTTTAAAATCTCTTTAACGATGGCATCGGCAGCAGTACGATGCTTTTCTGTTATTAATAATACGTCTTCAAGCATTTGAATTAAGGTTTTATTTTAAGGTAAAACGCGTTGCTTTACCCGGGTTAATAATTACTGTTTTCTCGTTTTTGACAACAATTTCAGCTTTTAGGTCGGCAGATGCTTCCACACCGTTTTTGTTTACATCGATATGCCACTGTGTGTTTTTAAAATGCAGGCCGGTAGAAAGGCTTTTCCATCGTTCCGGCATTTTAGGATTGATGGCAAGCAGGTTACCTCTCATGTCGATGCCGGCAAAGTTGGTAAGGGCAATCATAAGCGTACCGGCCATTACCCCGGCGTGAATGCCTTCGCCGGTGGTGCCTCCCTGAATGTCGTTGTAATCGCTCTCCAGTGCATCATAATAGAGGTTCCAGCTTAATGTTTCATCGCCTGCCATGTTGGCCAGTTGAGCATGAACTACTCTGCTGAGTGTGGAGCCGTGCGAGGTGCGGGCAAGATAATAGTGCAGATTTTTTTCGAGATAATCCGAAGGCAACTGATAGCCCATCTCCGAAAGCAATAAATCCACCTCCTCTTTTTTAAGGTTGTAAAAAACCATCAGGGTGTCAGCCTGCTTGGCCACTTTGTAATCGTCGGCTGATTTGCCTTCCGCCTTAAGCAGCCTGTCCATACGGTACACGTTTCCGTATTTTTTGCGGTAGTAGTCCCAATCCAGCTCTTTAAGGTCGAAATAGCCATCGTATTGTGCAATAATACCCTCGTCATTTATTACCAACCTCAGGTTTTTTCTGATAACTTCCCATTGCTTAATTTCAGTTTCGTTAATACCTGTTTGTGCAAACAGCTTTTGCTTTGCCTCTTTGCTTATCGTGGTAACAAGTTCAGCAGCTTTTTTAAACAACCAGGCAGTCATGATGTTGGTGTAGGCATTGTCTTTTAAACCTCCTTTTTTGCTATCCGGGTACTTTTCGTGAAATTCATCAGGCCCCATAACGCCTTCGATTGAGTAGCGCCCTGTTTCTTCATCATGTTTGGCCATGTCGGCCCAAAACCTTGCAATTTCAAAAAACATTTCAGCACCGTAGCTGTTTAAAAACGCTTCATCGTTGGTTACATGAAAATAGTGATAGATATTGTATGCCACTGCCAGCGATACATGCCGTTGTAGCGAGCTGTAATCATCGCCCCACTCGCCCGAAACGGGATTTAAATGTAATATTTGGGTCTCTTCGCGCCCGTCGCTGCCGCTTTGCCAGGGATACATGGCACCTTTGTGTCCGTGTGCTTTGGCATATTCGCGTGCTTTGTCAAGACGGCGGTACCGGTACATCAGCATCGCTTTGGAGACTTGGGGAAAGTGGATGTTATAAAAGGGCAGTACAAACAGTTCGTCCCAAAAAATATGACCACGGTAGGCTTCGCCATGCAGGCCACGGGCGGTAATGGAAGCATCGAGTTTGGTGTTGTGCGGTGAGGCCGAAACAAGCAGGTGATAAATGTGCATTCGTAGTAGCCGTTGCGATGCCCTGTCGCCTGTTAAATGGATGTCGGCTTCGTCCCATAGAAGCCCCCACGCTGCCGAGCTTTTATGAAACAGTGTGTCGAAGTCTCCGGTTCCCGTCACCTGGTCCATCACAAAATTACGACGATTGGTTTTGGTTTCCAGCGAAGTGGCTATTGCAACAGTTTTTTCCAGTGTAATGGTTTGGTTTTGTGTTGCATCCACATCCATATAGGTGTAAGCAATGCCGTCATCGGTGGTAACTCCGAAATGATCGTAATATTGGTTGCCGGTTTTTAGCGACAGCTTAGCAGCCAGGGCAATTTCAATGCCGGACTGGTTTGTCTTTACTTTAAGCCACGAAATGGCTCCTTCGCCTCCTTGCTCAACGGGAGTAAGATGTTTGGAGTTTAACGACTTGTATCGTTCAACACCTTCGTTAATAACCGTGCCGTCGAGGGTTGAAAAAATGCTGATAGGCGCCGAATAGTTTAACGGTGTAATTTTGTAACGCAGGGCTGCGAGGTGCATATTGTCCATGGAGGCAAAACGGCACGATTCGATATGGGTGCGGCGGCCCTCATCGTCTTCCGTTATCAAAATGCGATGCAGTAGGCCTGTTTTAAAGTCCAGGGTACGGTTAATTTCGATGATTTTGTCCTTGTTGGGATCGAACCATTCGCCATCTTCTATTTTAAAGCTTACAGGCAGCCAGTTGGGTGCATTTACAAAATCTTCATTCTCCACATCATGGCCGGCGATGGGCGTTTTTAAGCGGTTGTATAACCCTGCAATGTAGGTTCCCGAATAATTTACGCTGTTGGCATGGGTCTCTTCCATGGCGCCCCGTGTTCCGAAAAAACCGTTTCCTACGGTAAGTAACGCCTCTCTTGACCGCTCTTTGTCAGTATTGTAATCGTGATAGATAAGCATGTTGCTGTTTTGTTCCATCTCCACGTTAAACCAGTGGTCAATATCATTGATGGTAATTTCTGCGAGATCTTCTACCACTTTATCGGCTCCGTTGGCCCACAGCCCTGCTTTGTTGTCTTCGCGTGCCACCCCAATTACCAGGCCAAAATTTCCGTTTTTTCCGGCTGCTACACCTGAAACAGCATCTTCAACTACTACCGAATAGTGATAGTCGCAATTAAGATTTTGAGCTGCGGTGAGAAAGATGTCGGGAGCGGGTTTTCCGTTTAGATTCATGGTTGCCGATACCACACCATCTACCCTTGTTTCAACAAGGTGCGACAGTCCGGCAGCCTTTAAAACAGCTTCACAATTTTTGCTTGAAGAGGCAACGCCAACCCGGATACCCTCTTTGTGCAACTGCTCCATCATGGCAACGGTTGAAGGATAAACTTCTACGCCTTCGCTTTTTAACACTGCGTTAAAAGCATCGTTTTTTTTGTTTCCCAGGCCGCAAACGGTTTCTTTGTCAGGCGTATCTTCGGGACTGCCATAAGGGAGTGTTATGTTTCTCGATTCCAAAAAGGATTTTACTCCGTCGTAGCGTGGCTTGCCATCAACAAAGGCAAGGTAATCATCCTGTGTGAAGGTCTTAAAAGGTTCTCCTGTTTTTTCTGACCTTTCGCGAAGATAATCGTCAAACATTTTTTTCCATGCGTGGCTGTGTACGGTGGCGGTTTTGGTGATAACGCCATCTAAATCAAAAATTACGGCTTGAACTTTATGTTTTTTCATTTTTTTTATTTGTCTGTTTTTCTATCTTGCAACCTTTCAGGTCTCCTCTCGCAAAGCCTGCTTCGATCTGAAAGGTTTTGGCGGGGGCAAAAAACAATCATTAATAATCTACTATTTAATCAATGTGCAAATTTGCTTAAAAAAAGGGTTGTATCTTGTTTTTTATTGCTGGTGAG
>JALVAQ010000422.1 GCA_027011095.1 Bacteroidales bacterium | reverse complement strand
ATTTAAGTGTATCAATAATTGAGAACCGGTTGCTATCGGTTTGCTTATACATTTGATATTTTAAATACTGGTACTGAGGCCTGACAACCAATTCCAGCGTGTCGTCGTGATTTATATCGGCAGCAATGGGCATAAATCCCAGCAAAACATTACCTCGTGCATTTCGTAAGCTATCGTAATAAGTAAAACTATCAGTTTCACGATCGTAATTAAAAATAAGGCTAAAATCTGATTGGTAAATTTGAGAGTATCGGGTACCCAGAATCAAATCCGGAATATAATCTCCGTTTACATCTGCTGCAGTAGGATACATATCAGCAGGAATACATAAAAAATTCGTAGCCCGGAGTTTTCCTTTAAATTCAAAATCCGGCATGTTTTGAGCATGAATATTTGTTAATGCCCAAATAATTAATAGAAAAGTTAAACCATGTGCTTTCATGACTAAAATTTTTATTAACACGCAAATTTAAAAAAAAAGCTATTTTGTCACAATCTAATCTAACTACATGTATTTTAGTATTAACATTTTTTAAGGCTGAAATTATCTGTACCGGATGTATTAAATGTTTTTTAGTTTCCCTTTTTTACCATTGATAGTTTCCCTCTTTTTCGCTTACTAATCTCTTACTGCTTAACTCCCGGATAAAAGTTCAGGGTTTGCAAATCAATCAAAAATAGTAACATTATAAGATAATTCTGATAGTCTTTAGAATTATCTAAAAGCAGCCAGCAACAAATCCAAATCGCGGTAACGTAAATCAAAACGCTCACCAATCTGTTTGTTGGTTAGCGTTCCGTTAAAAATATAAACACCTTTGTTAAAAGCGTTATCTTTTTTTACGTATTGCGTAACCCCTCCTGCTTCACCAATGTTTAGCAACAGCGGCGTTAAAAAGTTATTTAACGACATGGATGCTGTGTGCGGTACTCTTGAGGCGATGTTTGGTACGCAGTAATGGGTAACGCCGTGTTCAATAAAAACCGGGTTATTATGGTGGGTTGGCCTTGAAGTTTCAAAGCAGCCTCCCTGGTCGATACTCACATCAACTATAACGCTTCCATGTTTCATCTTTTGAACCGTTTCGGCTGTAACAAAACAATCGGAAATGCCATTAGAAGCGTGTTTGGCTGCTATCACCACATCGGCATGTATAAGGGCTTCTTCCAAAACAACGGGCTGTATAACCGAAGTGAAAATTCTGGTTCCAAGGTTTTTTTGAATGGTTCGCAATTTGTAAATAGAGTTGTCAAAAATTTTAACGGTAGCACCCATTCCCAATGCAGCCTTGGCAGCATATTCGGCCACGGTTCCTGCACCTATTATTACAATTTCGGTGGGTTTAATACCCGGAAAGCCACCTAAGATAACTCCGTTGCCAAAAAGCCTGTTGCTTAAATACTCGGCAGCAATAACAATGGAGGTGTTTCCCACAATTTCGCTCATCGATTTTACAACGGGTAAAGCACCTGTTTTGTCCTGAATGTATTCGTATCCTATGGCCAACAACCGTTTCTGCGTAAGCTTTTCAAAAAAGGATTTATCCTGGCCAAGTAGATTTACCGATGAAAAAAGTGTTTGGTTTCGTTTTAGCAATTCCGTTTCTTCCAATGTGGGAGGGGCAATTTTAAGGATTATATTCGACTGATAGACTTCTGAGGCGCCAACAATTTGTGCGCCCGAATCGGCAAATTCACTGTTGGAAAAATTGGCGGCAACGCCTGCATTTTCTTCCACAAAAATGTTGTGCCCGTTGTCGGTTAAAAGCTGAACTCCTTCGGGTGTTAACGGAATGCGTGATTCGTTGTTCTGGTTCTCGGCAGGAATTCCTATTGAAAACTTTTTGTGGGGTGTAGTCGATTCTAACACCTCTTCCTGTGGCAGCAGTTGCTCTTTTTCAAAATGTAACAATCCGTTTCCTGAATCTTCCATACACTAAAGTATTTTTTTTGATTGCATAACACAGGCTGCTAACGGCAGCTTGTGTTATTCCGGAATCTCATAGTTTAGTTGTCTGATTCCGTCTTCATTTTCTTTGATGGATAGATATACGTACGATTCGGGTAAAAGTTCCATTATCATTTCAGGCCATTCAATAAAGCAAAAATGGCCGCTGTAAATGTACTCTTCATATCCTATGTCAAACACCTCTTCAATGGAATTGATGCGGTAAAAATCGAAATGAAAAACGGGTTCTCCGGTTCCTGAAAGATACTCGTTTATGAGTGCAAAAGTGGGGCTGCTTACCACATCTTCAACACCAAGTTCGTTGCACAGGGCTTTAATAAGGGTGGTTTTTCCGACACCCATCTTACCAAAAAAAGCTACAACCTTATGGCCTTGCAGGTCGTTTAAAAGGGTGGCGGCAGCTTTTGGCAGTTCCGATAAATTTTTTATTTCAAGCGTTTTTTTCATCCCTGTTACGATTTCGATTTAAGGGTTATAACCGGTATCATCACCTCTTCCATCGAGATACCTCCGTGCTGAAAGGTGTTTCGATAGTATTTTACATAATAATTGTAATTGTTTGGGTAGGCAAAAAAGTTTCCGTCGCGCGCAAAAACCCAACGTGTGCTTACATTGATTTTAGGAAGGTAATAGTCGTCGGGATTGGCCATTTCAAATACTTCCTTTTGGTTATAAGCCAGGTTTTTTCCGTATTTGTAACGAAGGTTCGTGTTTACATTTTTATCGCCAACAATTTTTACCGGATCCTGAACGCGTACTGAACCGTGATCGGTGGTAATAACGAGGCGCACGTTTTTATCGGACAGGTATTTGATAATTTCAAACAGCGAGGAGTGCTCAAACCACGATGCCATTAGTGAGCGATAGGCCGGTTCGTCATCAGCAAGCTCACGAATAATCTCCATCTCGGTGCGGGCATGCGAAAGCATATCCACAAAATTGTAAACAATTACGTTAAAATCGTTTTGCATCAGATTGGCGATGTTGTCAGCCAGCCGGCGTCCGAAATCGAGGTTCAGCACCTTATGGTACGATGTCTTCAGGTGTTTGCCGCTGCGTTTAAACTGCTCTTTGAGTAACTCGTATTCATACTGGTTTTTTGAGCCTTCATCCTCTTCATCAGTCCAAAAGTTGGGGTAATGCTTGCGAATTTCGCCAGGCATCATGCCTGAAAACAGCGCATTACGTGCATATTGTGTGGTGGTTGGTAAAATGCTGTAGTAAATGCTGTCGTCTTCAACCCTGAAATAATTTTCAATCATGGGCTGAATAATTTTCCATTGGTCGTACCGTAAATTGTCGATTAAAAGAAAGAAGGTCTTTTCAGGTTTCTCCAACAGCGGGAAAACCTTTTCTTTAATAAGTGTTTGCGATAATATGGGTTTGTCATCGCTATTACCATGAAGCCAGTCGTAATAATTTTCTTCGTAATATTTTATAAAGTTGTTGTTGGCTTCGGTTTTTTGCATGTTAAGAATTTCCAAAATATTATTGTCCTCCGATTTTTCCAAATCCAGTTCGTAACGAACCAGTTTTTTATAGATCTCTGCCCAATCACCACTTTCAAGCCTGTCCATCATGCGCATGCTAAGCTCACGAAATTGTTGCTGGTAGTTCATGGTGGCTTTTTCGCCGGCCAGTTTGCGGTTTTCAAGATTTCGTTTTAACGACAATAAAATTTGAGTTGGCTTTACCGGTTTTATCAGGTAGTCGGCAATGTTGGAGCCAATAGCGTCTTCCATAATCGATTCCTCTTCGCTTTTGGTAATCATTACCACTGGCAGGTTGGGGAACTCTTCTTTGATTTTTTCGAGGGCTTCGATGCCTGAAACACCCGGCATCTGTTCGTCCAGAAAAACAATGTCGAAGTGTTGCTCGTGAGCCAGCTCAATGGCGTCGCTGCCGTTGTTAACCGGTTCTACTTCGTACCCTTTTTCGCGGAGGAATATAATGTGCGGGCGCAACAGGTCAATTTCGTCATCTGCCCATAAAATTCTAATTTTACTCATAGTTTGCTGTTATTTGGAAATTTAAATGATAGTTTTGTAAAGCAAAAGCAAAAATCGGTTATATATTGTGCCATGTGCAACCGGAATAAACAAAATTAACAAAAATTATGAGCGATAAAAAGGTCAACAAACGGAAAATTTTCAACGACCCTGTTTATGGTTTTATCACCATTCCAAACGAGTTGGTTTTTGATGTTATTGAACATCCTTATTTTCAGCGGTTGCGGCGGATTAAACAGCTGGGGCTTACTCATCTGGTTTATCCTGGTGCACTGCACACCCGTTTTCATCACTCTCTGGGAGCCATGCACCTGATGGGGAAGGCGTTGTTGGAACTCAAATCAAAAGGCCACAGGGTTTCTGATGAAGAGATGACTGCCGCGCAAATTGCCATTTTATTGCATGATGTTGGGCACGGGCCTTACTCGCATGCGTTGGAACACGCCATTGTTACTTCGCTTCATCATGAAGAAATATCGGCAGTTTTTATTAAAAAACTGAACGAACATTTTAACGGTAAACTCGATTTGGCATTGGAAATATTTGAAAACTGCTATCATCGCCACTTTTTTCATAAACTCATTTCCAGTCAGTTTGATATGGACAGGCTTGACTATTTGAAACGCGACAGCTTTTTTACCGGTGTTTCCGAAGGGGTTATCAACTATGAACGGTTGCTCAATATGCTTGAGGTTGCCAACGATGAGCCGGTAATTGAAGCCAAAGGGATTTATTCGGTTGAAAAGTTCATCACCGCCCGCCGGTTAATGTACTGGCAGGTGTATTTGCATAAAACGGTGCTGGTGGCAGAGTATATGATAACGAGGGCTTTAAAACGGGCAAAGGAACTTTCTCTTCAGGGAGAAGAACTGTTTTCAACCCCTGCTCTGTCCTTTTTTCTGAACCATGATGTGAGTAAAAATGACTTTGAAAACAATCCGGAGGTGCTTGCCCACTTTTCAAATTTAGATGATTACGATATTTTTTCGGCATTGAAGGTTTGGGTTAATCATAAGGATATGATACTTTCGGAACTTAGCAAAGCCTTGGTAAACCGACGGTTGTTTAAAATTGAAATGGGCAACGAAAAGATTGATGAATCATGGTTTGCGGAGTTGCAGGACAGGGTTCAATCGCAATACCAATTAAAAGATGATGAGGTTGATTATTTCTGCTTTGCCGACCATACTTCCAACTACACCTATCAACCCGGGTCTGACCGCATTAACATTTTGTTTAAGGACGGAGCGGTAAAGGATATTGCTGAGGTTTCCGATCAACTAAATATCAATGTAATGGGTAAACCCACCACCAAATACTTTGTTTGCTACCCGAAGGGGGTTGACTTCTAAGCTCTTTCAGATTTGCCCGTCCGAACGTGCCTGTTTGGCGCGCTCGCCGGACGGGCAGGTAAATACGGATGAGCAACGGAAAGAGGTTAACAGCCATATTATAAATGTAATATGCCGTTAAGAATTTGTCGTCCGGATTGCAAATCCGGACGAGCGGGAGTTATCTTGTTTCGGGTCACCCTTCGATACACTTTTCTCCTTTCGTCGAAAAGCACTCAGGGTGACCCGGTATCGAGTTGAAGTTGATGGTCATGCAAGGTGCCCGTTAATACATTTTTTAACGATAATTAAGGATGCAACCAAAGGATTATATATACCTTTGGTTTCGATATGATTTAACTTGTATTGATAATGAAAGCGTTATTAACCATTGGCTTGTTGATATTGTCGAATACTTTTATGACCATTGCCTGGTATGGCCACCTGAAATTTTCAGAATGGAAATGGTTTGATAAACTGGGATTGTTGTCGATTATATTAATTAGTTGGGGTATAGCACTATTTGAATATTTTTTTCAGGTACCTGCCAACCGTATTGGTTTTAAAGAAAATGGCGGTCCTTTTTCGCTTGTGCAATTGAAAGTTATTCAGGAAGTGATTACCCTGGTGGTTTTTAGTGTTTTCACACTAATAGTTTTTAAAAACCAAGCCATTAAGTGGAATCATGTTGTAGCTTTTATATTGATTGTTTTGGCTGTTTATTTTATGTTTAAGGAGTAGTCAGGAACAGTATATTTTTTTTACCGGATTAACCCCCACCAATAGCTCCGAGAAGCTATTGGTGGGGATAATTAAAAGAAAAACAATTGTAATTATTTACCAGCCTCAAAACTACACAATAAAAGTTGGTTTGCCTCAAAAAACATAGTTATTAACAATTTTGGCGTGCGTTTTTGATTTTAAATGAAATTGTCCTTTTTCTTCTGTAAAATCATATAGATGTTAACAAAAAACTTGCTTCGTTCTTAATAACTATACCCGTAAATATTTGATTATCTGCATTCTTATTACTT
>JALVAQ010000421.1 GCA_027011095.1 Bacteroidales bacterium | reverse complement strand
ACGTAGTATATCACAACCCTGAAACCGGCCATGCAGAAACCGGATATTTACTTTATCAGGATGTGTTATACCGGCCTGCAAAGTTGCCTGTTGGTTTAACGTTCAGATATGCGTTGTTCAGCACAAGCTCGTGGGACAGCCGGATTTATGCCTACGAAAACGATGTTTTATATGCCTTTAGTGTACCGGCTTATTACGGTAACGGGCAACGGATTTACCTGATTGCCAAACTGAATGCAGGGAAAAAGATATCGTTTTGGGTTCGGCTGTCGCAAACAACCTTTTTCGATAGAAACAACATTGGTTCGGGAGCTGATGAAATAATGGGGAATCACAAAACGGAAGTTAAGGTACAGGCCAGAATAAAACTGTAGTCGAGGTCACGTAGCTGCGATTCAGATCATTAAAATATAAAATATTTTAGTTTACTTTGCATTATATTAAATATATTGTAAAGTATGCTTGTAAAGATATTTCCATGGGAAATTTACTCGAAGATTTAGCTCGTTACTCCCACGCGAAGGGATTCGTGCGGAAACAGCGAGGGTTTCGCTCAAACCAAAGCCCTCGTTAGCCAAACAAACAAAAAGCAACAAAAAAAGGAGCCTCAACCCAATGAAGCTCCTCTTTATCAATTATTAAAAGCTGCCCTTACAACGGAATATTTCCATGTTTTTTGGGAGGATTGCTCTCCGATTTGTTTTTGGTCATTTCGAGGGCTTCAACCAGCTTTTTGCGGGTTTCGCGCGGGTAGATAATTTCGTCGATATAGCCCATCTCGGCAGCACGGTACGGACTGGCAAAGTTTTCGCGATATTCGTCAACACGCTTTTTTCTTGACTCTTCATCTTCGCCACGATAGATAATGTTTACAGCACCATCGGGGCCCATAACGGCAATTTCAGCGGTGGGATAAGCATAGTTTACATCGGCACCAATGTGCTTGCTGTTCATCACATCGTACGCACCGCCGTATGCTTTACGGGTGATGACCGTAATTTTCGGCACGGTAGCTTCGGCAAAGGCGTACAACAGTTTGGCACCATGCTTAATGATACCGCCGTACTCCTGTGTGGTTCCGGGTAAAAATCCGGGTACGTCTTCAAAAACAATCAACGGAATATTAAAAGCATCGCAGAACCTTACAAAACGCGCAGCTTTGGTAGAGCTGTCGATGTCGAGCACGCCGGCAAGCATGGCAGGCTGGTTGGCAACAATACCCACCGAACGGCCTCCAATACGGGCAAATCCGACAATAATATTGGGAGCATACAACGGCTGAACTTCCAGGAAATGGCCGTTGTCAATTACCGCGGTAATAATTTCTTTCATATCGTAGGGCTTGTTGGGATCAACAGGCACCACCTCGTCAAGCTTAGGTTCTTCGCGGGTAAGGTCATCGGTACAGGGTTTTAATGGAGCCTCTTCCATGTTGTTGGAAGGGATAAAGCTCATCAGCTCGCGAAGCATCATCATGGCCTGCTCGTCGTTATCAGCGGTAAAATGAGCCACTCCGCTCTTTTTATTATGGGTAATGGCGCCGCCAAGGTCTTCCATGGTAACCTCTTCGTGGGTAACGGTTTTGATAACATCAGGCCCGGTTACAAACATGTAAGAGGTCTCTTTTACCATCATAATAAAGTCGGTGATGGCTGGTGAATATACGGCACCGCCGGCGCAGGGGCCAAGGATAGCCGAAATTTGCGG
>JALVAQ010000420.1 GCA_027011095.1 Bacteroidales bacterium | reverse complement strand
CTTAACATAATGAAGTCATCAACAATGTTCGGCTTTGCTGCACAACAGATGGGTGAATTCGGCAAATCGGCTGAGCTTTTCAGAAATGGCATCGATTTATTTCCAAGCTATTGGCAACATCATCAAGGCGAAAAAAAAATCAGCAAAAAGCATCTGGCAACAATGATGTCGAATTATGGTATTTCGTTAAATAGGCTGGGGCAATATGATTCGGCATTGTACTATGCCACCTCTTCGCATAAAATTTATGTTGAAATAGGTTCTTCTTCCAAACAAATAGGCAAAACCCTGGTAAACATTGGCATTGTGTATTTATCGGCAAACCGAAACAGGGAGGCTATTAAATACTTTGAAGATGCCAACGGCCTATTCACACCTCTCAAAGACTCATTTAATATCAGTAAATGTTATAATAACATTGGCTTAGCGTATAAACAGATGGGAGATACAATTTTAGCAATTAATAACTATGAAAAATCGCTTGAAATATGCCGAATGGCAAACATAGAAAAAGGGATTGCAACCTCTTATAACAATTTGGCCAGTCTGTATGCCGGAATGGGAGATACTAAAAAGGCTGAGGACTATTTTCAGAAAGTGTTAGTAACCGGCAAGAGCACTGCTGACAAACAATTAATATCCAATGCACTCGAAAATTTGTCGAAATTATATCTTAAATCAAACGACATCGAAAAAGCTCTAAATTATGCTAAGCAGGCAGAGAGGGTTATTCTCGAAACCAATGACCTCAAAATTTTAAAAGGGAATAGATTGCAATTATCATCAATTTATGAAGAACTGGGCGACTATAAACAATCGTTACAAAACTACAAATTATATGCGGAGCTTCACGACAGCCTGTTTAATGCCGATAATACAGAGAGATTTAATCGGTTACAAACAGAATTTGAAACCGAAAAAAAAGAACAGCAGATACAATTGTTAGAGGCTGAGCGTGAAAACCAACGGCTTGAAAATAAATTTTTAAAAAGCAGGCAAACCATTTTAATCATAGTAATTGGCATGATTTTAATCCTGATTATTATTGCAGGGTTTATGGTTTTGTTCAAACGTAAAAAAGATCGTTTGATTCTCCGTCAAAAGGAGTTGGTTCACAAAAAGGAAAAGGAACTTGCTCAATCGGAATTGGAAAAAAGCAAACTCAGAGAGGAGGAACTAAAACAATCTGTTCTTTACAAATCAAAACAGCTAAGTATGCATGCACTTCAAATGATGCAGAAAACCACCATGTTGCAGGAAATCTTCTCCGAAATTAAAACCCTTACAAAAAAAGCAACCGATGATGACAAACAAAAATTTAGTCAGATTACTCGTAAAATAACCCAAAATCTACGCTCGCAAAAAGACTGGGATGTTTTTAAACTTTACTTTGAAGATGTAAACCGGAATTTTTATAAAAAACTAAAGGATATAAACCCCGACCTCACCACCAACGACCACCGTCTTTGTGCACTCATCAAACTTAATATGACTCCCAAAGAAATGGCATCGGTATTAAATGTGGCACCAAACAGTATAAAAAGTTCGCGTTACCGATTAAAGAAAAAACTCGGGCTTGATGTTGAAGCCGATTTGGAAGAGTTTATAAGGGGATTGACTTAGATTCCATCATGCTCACCACCAACAATCAACACACTTTTACAAACGGGAAAAAGTTAAGTTTTTAGAAATACCAAATAATATTATG
>JALVAQ010000419.1 GCA_027011095.1 Bacteroidales bacterium | reverse complement strand
CTGAGCAACATTTGGTAAAAAAATAAATAACCTTAACAAATATTGAATTAATTAACAACCTTAAAATCAAATTATGATGAAAAAGTTTCTATTGGGATTCATCGCCCTTACAGTACTTTCGTTTAGTGCCTGTAAAAAGGATGACAACACCACCAACAACGACACCCCCGGTCCGGTTACCATTACCTACAACGTAGATGGAAACAGTGTTACTTACCACGCCGAAGCAGAAAATGCTGTTGGCTATGCATGGGATCTTGGCAATGGAGAAACGCCAAGTGGACAGGATGTTACAGGTACCTACACTTTCCCCGGTACCTACACCGTTAAGTGTACTGCCAAAGGACGTGTGAGTGATACGCAGGCAACTGTAGATGTTGACGTTACCGAAGGTGACCCTGATGTATTTAACGATGTTAATGTGGCTCTTTCGGGCTACAACAGCGAAACCGGAGAAAGTGAAGCCGTTTGGGTATGGGCCACAGGCCCCGGAACCATGGGCGACGGCCCTCGTATTAGTACCCCCGATACGGTTTATTTTAATCCCATCGACGATAGCTGGTGGCAGAGCGAAGAGGGAGACCTTCCTGAAGACGGATTGGATGATGAATACTCATTCAAGCTGAATCAGAAAATGGAATATGTAAACAATTTCGGATCAGCCTTTATGGTTAACTGGGCATGGGCTGCTTCAAGAGGCTATGCACTACCCGGAATTTGGGAAGATGTGGCTTACGAAGGTTATGAAGCTCCACAGGCAAGCTGGAGTGTTGAGCATATTGACAACATTAACGACACCCTTACTTTTGAAACCAATATTAATGGCACCATGATGCCGGGCGCATACGTAATCCACCTTACCAACCACGCCTCCATTGGCATGGAATCGGCAGGATATGACTATCAGATTTTAAAACTTACCGCCGATACCCTGTGGATTCGTTACGACAACACATTTCCGGAAGACCTTGGAAACTACTATGATCCGGATGTTTTGGAAAGTGAAGGCGCTGCTCCCGGCGACCCCGACGAAGCATACCTAAAACTGGTAAGGAAAAAATAATTTAATTTAGCAACCTGAAAAAAGGCTGTCTTTATTAGCTTGCTAAGCCTGCTAGTAGAAGACAGCCTTTTTGCTGTTGAGATGAACCGTTGTTGAGACGAACGGCCGTTCGTCTCAACAAAAGTTCGTCTCAACAATAATGATTTAAATAAAAACAGAATGATGAAGCGAGTAACATTCATACTATTATTAGGTTTGTTGGCAGTAACAACCCGTGCCCAAAACTATCCTTTTCCGCAGCATACACCCTATTATGCTCATATTAAGCCGAGTCAGTATTCGCAAGACCAATTGGACAATCAGGTGCGATCCTACTACGATGCCTGGAAAGCCAAATATTTGATAAACGGATGTGAAAGCAATCAATATTACGTATTCTTCGATTCGGGAAATACCAATACGGTTTCGGAGGCAATGGGTTATGGAATGTTGATTGTTCCGTTGATGGCCGGCTACGACCCGGATGCCAAAACCATTTTCAACGGACTGTACCGTTATTATAAGGCACACCCAAGTCATATTATGCCTCATCTGATGGCATGGAAACAAATTACCGGCTGTGTTGACTCGGACGGCCCCGATTCGGCCACCGATGGTGATATGGATATTGCTTTTGGCCTGTTGCTGGCTCATGCGCAGTGGGGTAGTGGAGGTGCGATCAACTATTTTCACGAAGCCCTGCTTATTATTAAAGACCTTATGGGTGACGATGCTTCTGAAGGCGATATCAATCAGGATTATAATTCCATTAAACTTGGAGATTGGGTTCGAAACGGCAGTTACATGACTGGTACCCGGACTTCCGATTTTATTACCGACCATTTCAGAGCCTTTAGCTGTGCCATAAAAGATAGTACCTGGAACAATGTTATTGACGAGTGTTATACGCTGATTGATACCATTCAAACAAGTTACAGCCCCAATACCGGGCTTCTACCTGATTTTATTGTTGATGTGGACGAAAACCCCAAGCCGGCACCTCCCAATTACCTTGAGGGCAACCTCGACGGAAATTATTCATACAATGCCTGTCGCGACCCCTGGCGCCTTGCAACCGACTATCTGATTTCGGGAGATGAACGAGCCAGAGAAGCAGTTTTGAAAATTGATAAGTGGCTTTTTGAAGCAACCGGTGGCAGTGTCAATAATGTACATGCCGGTTACTATCTTGACGGCAGTGTGGCAGCCGGGTGGAGCGACAATTCTTTTACAGCCCCCTTTACCGTGGGTGCCATGCTTGATACTACTAATCAGGAGTGGCTTGATAAGCTGTATGCTAAAATACTGTTGGCCAATACTGCCAATGGCGGATATTACGACAATACGCTCAGGCTTTTGTCCATGATAACAATTTCAGGAAATTACTGGGTTCCGTCGTGTGATATTTTAAATGGAACGGCTCAAATACCGGCTGATTTGCCACAGCTTTTTACAATCTATCCAACTCCGTCGGAAGGGAAAATTACTTTGGAATTAAACAAGCGGTATGCAAATAAAAGATTCTTAGTCCGGGTTGTTAATAATATGGGAAAAACAGTTTATAGCAAGCAAAGCGCATTGGATAAACCATTCTCCATCGACTTGTCAGATAATCCCAAAGGGCTTTATTTTATACGTTTGCAATTGGAAGAGGGAGCGCTTTTGGAAACACGCAAATTGGTGTTGATGTAGCTGCTAACTGATTGCGTTTACTGTGTATTAATCTACAGTTGTTTAATCCATATATCAATTTCATCGGCTACTTTTTTATAATCGGGAGTTAGCATCATGTTGTGCCCCATATTGTTAAAAATAACAGGAGTAACTCCATATTTTTTTGCGGTTAGTTTTAATATTTTTAAAGGAATTGCCCGGTCTTTTTCACCTCCTAAAATCAATAAAGGTGTTTCAATTAATTTTGATTTCACTAAATTGAATCCAAGCATATCAAGATAGGCCATGTAAGATTCGGTATTGACTTTTGACACATACTTTTTAACATCTGAAATATCCGCATTGTCAGAGCATAAAATATGTTTATAGCGGTTTGTGCTGTTTACAATGTGTTTTAAATTTAAGGTAACATTTGCAATTATAAAGTCGATGGGAAACTTTTTTAAAACATCTATTGTGGGACTCCAAATTCCGAAAGGAGGCACCGATGCCATTAAAACTGCGCCCGGTACTTTGTTGTTTTCCAGATATTTTTGGACAATAAATCCACCCATCGAATGACCCACAAGAATCGGTTTTGAGTCAAGTGAATTAATGGTTTGCTTCAGGTCGTCAACATAATCGTTTATCCTCAACAGGTTAAAGGCTTTTTTTCTCGGGCTGTTGGCGTGGTTTGACAGGCTCAAGGCATAGGCTTTGTAACCGAGTTTTTCAAACCGGGGTAAGAAGTACTTTTTCCATACCCAGGCACCATGCCACATACCATGTAAAAACAGAATCGGATACTTTCCTGTAATATTTTTCGGGTTATTCTCTAATACTTCTAAAGTTGCCATGTTAATCTGTTTTTAATGTTATTAGGCTGTCATTAAAAGGGATGTTACCTCCTTTAATTGGTCGATAACTACCGGATGAGCCGACAAAAGCCGCTGTTTGGAATTATGCCCGGTGGATACCAAAATTAAATCAAGGCCAAGTGCATCGGCCACCTGTTTGTCGTGTAAGGTATCACCAATAATTACAACCTCATCGCTACTTACCTTCATGTTTTTCATAAGTTGTTTGCCGGTTTGCTCCTTGCTGCTGCCATAATGATCACCCACACCGGTTACTTCATCAAAATAGGAGAGTATCCCTTTGTTTTTAAGTGTTTTTACAAGGCTTTCGTGCTCCATGGCCGATAGCACCACCTGTATAAATCCATGCGTTTTAAAATGTTCAAGCACCTCCTTTACGCAAGGGAACAGTTTGGTTTGACTAAAATTTTGATAATAAAGGCTGATAAATTCCATGGCGGGTTTTTCAAATCCTTCTTCTTCAAGATTGAACCCGACCGATTTATAGTATTCGATAACGGGAAAAGTGAAAATATCCTTATAGGTGGCAGTATCAACAACCGGCAGCCCTCTTTGTTTTAGTAAAACATTAATACAGTCAACACAATAGCCCACATCGTCCAACAGGGTACCATTCCAATCCCAAACAATTACTTTTTTATTAAACACAACTCAATTATTTATTGGTATGCGGTAATCCAAGCACGGGAATGTCGGCAGCCAGAAAATCATCTTTATGAATACCCCGGCTGAAAAACAGTTTAAAAGCATTTGTTTTGTGGGCAATAAAAGCAATAAGGTCGATGTCGTTTCGTGTAATTACCGTATTCAAAGTGGTTCCGGTATCGTTGTCATCGTTCACCATCATAAAACGTATTTTTTCATCAAGGCGCTCTTTTCCAAAAGCAGCTTCAAGTTTGTGCATGCTGGCATTGTCGTTATCCGATCTTCTAAAATGAACAACATAAAAGGTAAAGTCATGATGCTTAAATAGTTCAAGCATTTTTTTTATGGATGTGATATCATTTTGAATATCATTTAATTTGGTAGAGTATAATACGTTCTTAAATTTAAAAGTAGTGTAATTGTTTGGAACGGCAATAACAGGAACCGGTGTCCGTCCCATTATTTTTAATGCCATGCTGCCTTCCAACGGGCCTTTGTTGCCCGAGCCGGAAGTGGACATTACTATTCCATCCGAGTTAATCTCTTCGCACACATCTTCCACCAGCCATTCAGGGTCGCCACTAATCATAAACTTATTGATGGTAAAGTTTTTATATCTTTTCTCTGTAAGATAATCTTCTACCTGTTTTTTAAGTTGAGCCATGTTTGTGTCGGCAATTTTTTTTAACTCCTCCGAAAACTCAATGGAGATAATGGGTGCCGACATCATGCCGTCAGGGTCGGTTGAGGGATTGTAAAAAGTCTGATCGATAAAAACATGGAAAAGCCACAATGCTACCGGCTCTTCTTTGGTGGCTATCTCAATGGCATAACGACATGAGTTGAAAGAGCTTTCGCTAAAATCAACCGGAATTAAGATTCGTTTCATAATAATTTATTTTTTAGGCTTTAAAGATAATGTTTTTTTAAAAACCAAGTGCCAATCCTGTTGCGCCAATCAGCAAACCAACAGCAATATTGATGGCTTTTACAACTGCAAAGGCTTTTGGAGATTCGGCAATTAACGGAAGGCTGCCATGGCCATCCTGCACAATGGAGTTTGCCAGCAAAATGCTAAAGGGCAATGTGCCTGCGGCAAACATAATAACGAAAATAAAATGTGGCCCCGATTCGGGAATGATGCCAATTAATACAGCTATAATGAGCACCACCCACAGGTTGTCGTGTACCAGTGTACTTAAATCGTAATATTGATTTAAATAGTGGAAAACCAGCAGTGTGCCAAAACTCCACAAAAATATTTTCAAAAGGTGCTTTTTAAGTACATGACCCCAAAGGTGCTGTTCCAAAAAATGGTCGTTTACTGTTAATAAAGTGAGCAGCGCAAACCCTAATACTACCAAAAAGGTGATTTGTATCCATTGCGGATGGTCGTGTTGATAAGCCTGTTGCTTTAAATTTAAGATATGATTGATGGATATGTCAGCATGGCCTGAACCGAAAATAAGCAGTGCCATCATTGCAAATACTGAAAATAATAAAACGATTCTTTTGATCCTTAAGTGGGTAAGTTGATGAACAATGGTGTGCTTGTTAAAACAGACGCACTCGGGCGTGTTGTGCAGGTGAAAGTGTTTTTCGGAAAGTTTAAAAGCAAACCTGTTTTTAAAAATGTATTGAACAATAAAACCGGAAATAACGGCAATAATAAAAATAATAAGGTGGAGTATTAAAGCTTGTTCGGGAATGGTTGAAAACATTAAAAATGCTTCGTCGCCCGAAGTGGCAATCATGGTACTTACCAGTGCACCAAGGCCGATGATGTTATGAACATAAAGCGAAACTGCCGTGTACGCCCCCAAACAACCGGGAATAATACCCAAACCCGCTCCCAGTAAAATTTGTTTCCAGAGTTTTGTTTTTAACCCCTTACTCCACATCCCTTTGGTTAATACATTCAGGTATTCAATGATTAACATCATTGAAAGGACGAAAAAAGTAATGGTTAGCGACTGTTTCCCAATTTCGAGGATTGCATTCATTTAAAAAAGGATGTTTTTTATTGAAATACAAAGGTAGTTTATATTTTAACAGAACTTTTTAACGCCTTATTTAAAATTGATTAAAAATATCGAAAAACAGCAGTTTATATTGTAACAATGTGTAAT
>JALVAQ010000418.1 GCA_027011095.1 Bacteroidales bacterium | reverse complement strand
GTTTTTGGATGGGCAGGTAATGTAAACGCACAAACGGAACTGTTGACAAACAACGGTTTTGATGATGGTCTTAACAACTGGGAGTTATGGAATAGCGGTGCTACTACCGGCGAGCTTACCCTCGATAGTACATCGAAAATCGATGGTACTTATAGTGCTCATATTAAAATAGTATCCGGCGGCGGCGAAGGCTGGACACTCGGTTTTGCCCAAGGTGTAAATGGCGGTGTAAAAGAGGGAAAAAAATATGTAATCAGCTATAAAGCTGTTGCCAGCGAAGCTGTAACCATTCATCAGATGCTCCAGGAAACGGATGACCCGTGGGGTCCCGTTCATGCTACCGAACTGGCATTAACTACCGATGTGCAAACATTGGTTGATACCTTTGAAATTGCTGCCGATGCTAATTGTAATTACGTTTTCCAAATTGGAGATATTGGTACTGCCGAGATATGGCTTGATGATATTCATTTGGTTGAATTAACAGGCGGCGGTCCTGAGCCTGATCCCGGTGAGTTGTTGTTGAATAACTATTTCGATTTGGGACTTGATCCGTGGCAATTGTGGAATAGCGGTACTACTACCGGCGATGCTGAAATTGATAATTCTTCTAAACTTGAAGGTGAAAACAGCGTTCATTTGAGGATTACCAACGGTGGTGGCGAAGATTGGACGGTTGGCTTTGCGCAGGGTATAGCTGATGGTGTAATTAAAGATAGTAAATATGTGGTTAAATTCATGGTAGTTGCCAGTGAGCAAACACAATTTAATGCTGTGGTTCAGCAAGCTGATGGCCCTTGGGGAGCCATTTATTCTAAGGATGTAAATGTTGGCACAGAACCTTTGTCAGTAGTTGATACTTTTGAAGTGTCAGCAACAGAAAAATGTAATTTTGTGTTTCAATTTGGAAATATTGGCAGTGCAGAATTATGGATAGACGATGTCCATTTGATTAAAATTTCAGGCCATGATGCCATTGCTGAAAATAGTGATTCCTATTTTACACTTGATCAAAATTATCCTAATCCTTTTGTAAGTAATACAACCATTAGTTTCTCTTTAAAGAAATCGGAAAAGGTTGGCATTAATATTTATAACCTAAAAGGCGAGTTAGTAAAAGTGGTTTCAAACAAGGTATTTTCTGAAGGGCGGCATAAAGTAGATGTTGAGATGGCAAGTTTGCCATCAGGCATATACTATTGCAAAATGGATGCAGGCCGAAACTCTAAAATTGTAAAAATGGTTCTGGTTAAATAATTAATTAGTGGTTTTTTTCATGGGTTTTTCTCGTAATGTTACAGATTGTCAGGCTGTAATGGCCTGATGATCTGTTTTTAATTGTAAAATGTCGGAATTATGGAGTTGCACTCCTCCTTGTTAGGAATCGATTATTTGATAATTGTATTGTACATGCTTGCGCTGATAGGTTTTGGTTTGTACATGAAAATTACCAAACGAACGGGTAGTGATACTGAAAATTATTTTTTGGGAGGTCGCAGTATTCCGGGGTGGTTAAACGGAATTTCTTATGCGGCAACAAGCATGAACACGGATGTGGCACCAGCATATAGCGGAATGACGGTTATTACGGGTGCATTTGTTTATTGGTGGTTTATTAGTCGTTTTAGTATCGCTTTCTTTATTGGTGCAGTGTTGTTCGCCGTCTTTTGGCGACGACTAAAGTTGGTTACTTCTCCTGAGTTTTATGAGCTTCGTTTTTCAGGTACACCGGCTGTAGCAATTCGAAGCTGGGTAGCAATTCGAAGTGTATTCATTTCTGTAGTAGCATGGACGGGAGCGGGGTTGCTCGGACTGTATAAAATTGCCAATCCCCTGCTGGGATGGGATATGTTTACAACTTTTGCTATCATTATTCCCATCATTATTTTTTATGTGTTGTTGTCCGGTTATAAGGGGGTTGTGATTTCCGATTTTTTCCAAACAATCATAATCATTATTAGTTCTGTGGTACTAATGATTATGGTGCTAAAAGAGTTTGGAGGAGATGCAGGCTTTTTACAAGGCCCCGAGAATTTAAAAAATGCCATGGTAAGCCGTTTTGGAAGTGGTGTAATAAGCTGGCATCCGCCCAAGAGCCATGAATTGTTGGGAATGGTTGGCGTTATTGCGTGGATGGTCGGTACTTCGGTAGGATATGGCGGTGATGTTGCTCCCATGTCGGGGGCAATGGAAGGACAACGGATTTTGTCGTGTAAAAATTCCCGTGAAGCCTCAAAAATGTATATCTGGACAGAAATTACTCTTTTTCTGATGCTTTCGTTGCTCACTCTTCCGGCATTGGGTGCTATGGTAAAATGGCCGGGGCTGCATGATGGAACCATTAATAAAGAACTTGCCTATGGCATGATGATAAACCATTATCTGCCAAGCGGCCTCTTAGGACTTGCCGTTAGTGGAATCCTGGCTTCAGTTATGTCAACAATTAGCTCCAATATGAATTTTGGCGCACAGGTATTTGTTAATGATGTGTATAAACGACTTTTTGTAAAAAATACAACGGAAAAACACTATTTAATTGTAGGCCGTATTGTTGCTGCATTAATTGTAGTTATAGCCATTGTTATTGCTGTAAGAGCCGAAAATGTAATTGATATTGCCATTTTTATGTTGGGAATTTCATCGGCCGAATTAACAGCCAATTGGGCTCAATGGTGGTGGTGGCGCTTTAATGGTAAAGCACGTATTGCCGCCTCTTTTGGAGGGCCGTTGGTTTTTATTATTAATAAATATATTGTTTTTAACTATTTTATTAATATGGGTGATAACTCAGATTATGTTGTTGTTTTTGCTTCCATGTTAATGACTTTTGTTTTGTGGGTGTTGGTGGCTTTGTTCACAAAACCGGAACCGGAGGAAAAACTCATTGCCTTTTATAAAAAAGCAAAACCTTTGGGGTGGTGGGGCGATATACCTGAAAAAGCAGGGGTTAAACGAATGTATAAACCGTCAAAAGTTGTAGCGGGGTTAGGAATTGCTGTGTTAGGTGCTGTGGCTGTTTCTGCAGGAACCATCGCTTTTAACAGTTTATACATTGCCCGGTGGCAGGTAGCCATCTATTCGGTTTTTGTAATGATTGTTGCCGGTATTTGCTTTAAGTTGTTTTTCAGCAAATATTTCAGTAAAACCGACTTAGATGAATAAGTTGTTTTGAGTTAAATTAGTAAATTTGTGAGCAACACGCTTCAATATTGTGTTTGCCCTGAATAATTTTTAATATTATTCTAATTAATTGAAAGGAAGAAAATGTATCATTTGTTTAAAAATTATTGTGTTACCGGCAGTAGCTTTATTAAAAGTTTTCTGTTTTTGAGTTTGATATTAATGAGTGTTGTTATCATGGGGTGTAAGAAAAATATACCTGATGATCAACCTGATATTCCGGCTGCGATTGACACATTGGTTCCGGGTAACGGAACCACGTCGCCATACATTAAAGCAACGTTTATCGACTTCTGGCATAAAGAAAACTGGGACGTGTTGCAATGGAGTTCTCATATGCAGGAAATGAAAGAGATTGGAATTAAGACCCTGATTATACAGTTTACCGCTTATAACAAAACCATTTGGTGTTCTTCGCCAAACGATTACAGTGAAAATATTTATAAAAATGCCCTCGACAATTTGTTTAGGGCTGCCGAAATGAATGAAATGGGTGTTTATGTGGGGCTTTATTTTGATGAAGAGTTTTGGAACACTACTAATGATGCCGCAACACTTAAAAAACATGCCAAACGATGCAACAATTTGGCAGATGATATTTGGAAGCAATTTAAATCGAACAGAGCATTTGCAGGGTGGTATATTCCACACGAAGGAGCTCCATATTATTATGATACTGATGCAAAGTTCAGTATTATTAAAAATAATTTGATAAATTCAGTGAGTAATCATTGTAAAAGCTTGTGTGATAAACCGGTTGCCATGTCTGCTTTTTTTAATCATAATTTATCAAGTACATCGGTTTTTAAACATTTTATGAAAAATATGGGTGGATGTAATCTTGACCTGATTTTGTTGCAGGACGGTATTGGTGTAGGCCATTGCAATTTAAGTGATATGGAGGGCTATTTTAAAGCAGCGAATGATGGTTTGTATGCTGATGCCCAATATCAGGGTGCTTTTTGGGCAGATATCGAGGTGTTTACCACTCAGGACAAACCCGAAGATATTGACGTAGTGATACAGAAACTAAATATTGCTAAAGATTATGTTTCTAAAATTGCTATTTTTCAATACTATGCCTACATGTGTCCCACCGGAACAAATGGAGCAAATGCCGCTAAATTGCGAAACGATTATTTGGACTATTTACCGTAATGGCTCTCATATAATTTAAACTGGCAAAGAAATGGCAAATGAAATCTTTCAAATACTAAAAAACCAATACAAAAAGGCGCTTTTTAACGATGTAATTCCTTTTTGGGAAGCCAATTCTATTGATGTAGAACAAGGAGGTTATTTTACATGTCTTGATCGTGATGGAACAGTTTACGATACCGATAAATTTGTTTGGTTGCAAGCACGTGAAGTATGGACGTTTTCAATGCTTTATAACAGATATGAAAAAAAAGAGGAGTGGCTAAGATTGGCAAAACACGGTATTGACTTTTTGAGGAAATATGGCAGGGATAAAGATGGTAATTGGTATTTTGCACTTCGCCGCGATGGAAAACCATTGGTTCAGCCCTATAATATTTTTTCAGACTGTTTTACTGCACTGGCTTTTGGTGAGTATGCATTGGCTACAAATGATGAATCTTGTAAGGAAATATCGTTAACTACGTATCAAAACATTCTGAAGCGGCAAAAGCACCCGAAAGGAAAATATACAAAAACTATTTTTGAAAACAGGCCATTAAATTCATTTAGCCTGCCAATGATTCTTGCCAATATTACTTTTGAACTAAAATGGATGCTTGGCGAAGAAAAGTTCACTGATAATTCTAAAATATTTTTGGACACTATAATGAATTCATTTCTTGATTCTGACAAATTGATTATTAAAGAAAACGTTTTACCGGATGGCACTACACATGATTCTTTTGAAGGACGGCTTATTAATCCGGGTCACGGAATTGAAGGGATGGCATTTGTTATGGATGTCGCACAAACTCTGGGAGATCAATCAACGATAGAAAGTGCTGTGGAGGTGGTTTTATCCACGCTTGAGTTTAGCTGGGACAAAAAGTATGGCGGAATTTATTATTTTATGGATATAATGGGCAAGCCGCCCCAGGCATTGGAGTGGGATCAGAAATTATGGTGGGTTCATCTTGAAACATTGGTGGCGCTGCTAAAAGGCTATTATCTTACAAAAGATAAAAGGTGTATGGACTGGTATAATAAAGTGCATCAATATACTTGGGCTCGTTTCCCCGATAATGAATATGGTGAGTGGTTTGGTTATCTTAACAGGCAGGGAAATCCGTTGCTGTACATAAAAGGAGGGAAGTGGAAGGGCTTTTTTCATGTCCCCCGATCGTTATTTTCCGGATATAAACTGGCAGAAAAGATAAATAGTGTTTTGTTGTGATAAGGGTAATATGTGTTGTTTGCCTGTTCGTTATAATGTTAAAAGACTTATTTTTCAAAAGATTTCAGTACAACTACCCGTAAACTTTCCCCTCATTGTGCTTGCGCATCATCGGGATGCTGATAAAAATAAACATCAGGGTGATGGCCAGTGGTCCGAAAAAGGTCCACCAGAGCGATGGGTTGATAGTGAGTGCCATAAAATATAAACCCCACCAAAAGGCCATCTCACCCAAATAATTGGGATACTTAAAAAATACCCAGAGTTTGGTTTGAATCCTTTCGTTGCTATTTTCACGGGTTTTAATGAACCTTCGTAATTCATCATCGGCTGATTTTTCAAGCAGGATAGCGGAAAGTGTGTAAACAAATGCAATTTGGGCAATCCAGGTGTGATGAGGAGCCGTGGTGGAATAGATGGCGTAATAAACCGGCACCAACGCAATAAACCCAAGCATGGTAGGGAAAAGGTGAATGCCAAAAAAGCTGGCCAGCCAATAATATTTACCTGTTTTTTTGCGGATGTTTACATAGCGCCAGTCTTCATCTTCCATGCCATCCCAGCGCAAAATCCAGCTCCAGGTAAGCCTTACGCCCCAAAGTACCACCATGGTCCAGAATATTTTATGCATAAAGTCGGTTTGCCCCGAATTAATCAGCCAGTAAAGCACCATAAACATGGGGACCGCACTCCAGTAAGGATCGTATATGCTGGAGTTGTTGTATCGCATGCTGAATAAAAACACGATAACCGTGGCCACAACATCCGCCACAGCAGTTCGCCACAGTGCATTT
>JALVAQ010000417.1 GCA_027011095.1 Bacteroidales bacterium | reverse complement strand
ATATAAGATCAACCAAAAAGATATTAGAGCGTTTATAGGAGACTGTTTTCTGTATATGAGAAATGTAACTACTCACCCCTATTCAAGCACAAAACCCCTTCCAGAAAAAGCAAAAAAATCTTGAAAATATTCTCCCTTTATAGCTCAATTCAAAGTCCCATATAATGGTATTTATGCTATAATTATCAATCTAAAGAAGGTGGTGATTGTCTTGAAAGAATCCAAGATAAAAATCAAGTTTTCCATCAAGAAAAAAGAAGAGTTGAAAGACTTATCATATGAAGAGCTGCTCGAATATGTTGAAAATCTAACCGATAACATCATTCAAGAAAAACCCAAAAAGAATTCCAGCAACTCCAGTATTGCACCCTCATCGGACATTAACAAGAAAAAGAAGAATCAAAGCCTGCGATCCAAAAGCACCCGAAAGCCGGGAGGTCAACCCGGACATGTGGCAAAGACACTGCATCAGAGTGATCAACCCGATGCGACAATTGCTATCCCTTTTACCCTTGAACAGTGCAAGAAGTGTGGAAGTGCTTTGGATGATACCCTCAAAGTCCTCAAAGAGAAGCGGCAAGTTCTGGATATCGATCTGCAACGGATTCATGCCAGAATAAGCGAGTACCAGAGTTTTTCAATAGTTTGCCCGGTGTGTGGACACGAGAACCATGACAATGCTTTCCCCAAGGATGTCGCACCGCATATAAGCTACGGTACCAATATCCAGGCACTGGTGAGTTACCTCAGTGTGTCACACTATCTCTCCTACGCACGTATCGTTCAATTGGTATCAAATCTGTTTCATGTCGAACTCTCCGAAGGAACGGTGGATAACATCCTCAAGCGCTCAGCCGGTGCAACCGAGGGTGAGATTGAGAAGATCAAGGAACGCCTGGCTATCAGCGAGGTGGTCGGTATCGATGAGACCGGCTGCAAGATCAACAGTGACCGGCACTGGAACTGGGTGTTTCAAAACAGAGAGGATACCCTCATTGTGGTGGACAAATCACGTGCCACAAAAGTGATCAACGATACCTTTGATGCAGGCTTTGTGAATGCCTGTGTGGTGCATGACAACTACTCTTCCTACAATTCGCTCATTGCGCAGAGTGAACAGTTGTGTCTATCACATAAACTCAGAGACTTGAACTATGCCATTGAGTGCGATAACACCCAGGTGATGAAAGAGATCAAACAACTGCTCAAAGAAGCGATGCTTGATCACAAAGAGACCATGAGTGCAGACCGAAGAGTGATTCTCAAACAGCAGTATGAAGAGAGCTTGAATTACCTGTTGAGCCTTCCGGTGACAGAAAAAAGCGAAACCCACAAGCAGATCAAATCCATTACCAGGGCACGAGACAAAATCTTTACCTTCTTACTTCATCCGGATATTCCGCCTGATAACAACGGCAGTGAACGAGCGATTAGAAATGTGAAAGTTAAGCTGAAGGTCTCAGGACAATTCAAAACACTACAGGGTGCAGAGGATTATGCCAGCTTGAGATCTATTATTGATACTTCCAGGAAAAGAGGGTTGAATGAATTTGATGCTTTGGTTGGGATTGTTGGTGGGGGAAGTGTGTTTTAGGCGGGGTGAGTAGTTACGAATATTTTTCTTCAAAGGATGCATAGGGTAGATCGTAACACCCTAAGGTATTGAGATAACCAAATGTACATGTTCTGTATACACTTGAGTATTATTCA
>JALVAQ010000416.1 GCA_027011095.1 Bacteroidales bacterium | reverse complement strand
TTATTAAATCATCAGTTACAAAAGATTGATTTAAATAAATATAAAACACGACAGACAAAATTACCATAAAAACACAATACTATGAAATTACAATATTTACATGATGTATCGGGCAATACAACAGGTGTATTTATTCCAATAAAAGCATGGAACAAGTTAAAAGAAAAATATCACAATATTGATATTGAAATTGAAAAAAACATAGAACTTCAACAGTGGCAAACAAATATTATTGATGAAAGATTAGAAAAAATTGCCACTGGTGATGAAAAATTCCAAGACTTTGATGTTACTATAGATGAAATCGAAAAAGAGCTATAACGTAATTATTTCCGGTTCTGCCAAAGCAGATATTAAAGAAAATGCTCAATGGTATAATCAACAACAAAAAGAACTTGGGAAACAATTAATTCAAAGTATTAAAACCTGCATCAAATTCATCCAACAACAGCCCGAAAGTTTTCAGATAAGATACAAAAACAGTCGTGCGGCTATTCTCAATAAGTTTCCTTACCTCATTATTTATACCATTGACAGTGAGAATAAAACCATAAGTATCATTGCGGTTTTTCATTCCTCACGAAATCCTGAAATATGGAAAAGTAAAATTTGATTTTTATCTTATAATTACCCCTATCAAACAAATCTTCCCCCCAAATGGCAAAGTATCTATCTGACAATCATTTTCTTGGAAATCATTTGGTTACCAACAGCAACGGTATAAAAATAAATGCCGGCATTAAAATCGGAAACATCTATATTAAAGGTGTAATTACCTGCTGCATTGGCAAAATGAGCTGAAGAATACACCTGCTGTCCCAACATATTATTGATGGTAAGATTTATGGTTCCGGGCTGTTCCGTTTTTACGCCGATGGCCGTAATTTGGCTTGCAGGGTTTGGCATGTTTTGAGATACTTCAAAAGAAACCCCGCTTAAACTTTCAATCCCAACCGGCATACCATAGGGTAAATAAACCATATTGTTGTTAACCGGAGCATGATTTCCGCCGGTAGGCTGAATGCTGTTGCCGGGCAGATTATCGCTTTGGTATAAAATACTAAAATCGCTGCCTACACCGAGTGACGGATACACACACTCGCTGAAAAGATGAAGCACATCGCCGGTAAGGTCTTCAAAATCGCTAAAAATTCCCTGTCCGTCAAGCTCGGTTTTGCGTGTCCAGATATGACGATAGTTTTGCGACAATTCAGCATTGGAAAAACCTACTGCCAGCCCTGAGTAAAAGAAAGTAACAATATTGTTTCCATTGTCATCACTTGTAACAGCTATCTGAGGCATTGATACCAAAGAGGCAAAATAAGGAGCAACTCCCACAATGGTATCATCGTTGTGAGGCTGAACCCATGCAGCCAGTTGTCCTTGTTGATACAACGTGGTACTTTCAACATCGGAAAACATAATTTCATTGCCAACCTGAGTTGTGTCCAACGGATCCATATCTTCATTCCAATAAACCAAACCATCCGAATAGGGATAATAGCTCCATCCATCAGCGGGGTCGTCATCAACATGAATCTGCCGTCCGAAAGCCACATGTACTTTTCCTTCGTTATCCAAAGCAACAGCATTGTATCCATCGCCACCACCACATTGAGGAAGTGTTCCTTCGTTGCCGGTAAAAAAGGGCATGGGGCTGTTGTAAAAAACAACCTTCTCCCAGGTGTCGCCTCCGTCATACGATTTCATTACATACCCATCTTTTATTCCGTCGAAAGCAACAAAGGCAATGGTATCTCCGTGTGGTATTGCCCATGCGTAATCATCGCCGCCAATACCGCTGGTTTCGTCCGAACTCATTCCGGGAAGGATTACATTTTCAGGATCCCACGTTTGGCCTCCATCTGCTGAACGCGAATAAACCAGCGCTTCGTTAAGGCCCTCGTAAGTTTTGTTAAACCCGGCGCAGGCAATAACATGAATTACATCGTGGTTGGGGCCGGTTGTTATCATTCGAGCCCAGGTTAAATCCATATTGTCGGGAGCAGGGCCTGCCAGTGTAAAATGCTGCCATTCGCCCGTGCCCTTGTGTTCACGCCACGAAAACATCAGCCCTGTATTATTTAAAGTATGGGCAACCACAATTTCGCCATCGGCGCCATAGGGTGCTATGGAAGGCCAACCGGTTCGTACATCTTCAATGCGTGAAGTGGGTGCAGGCCCCCAGTTCGTTCCGTCAAAATAGTTGTAACCGGTTCCTCTGCCCGGAAAATTAGGTACCCCGTTTTCCGAACCCATAGTCCAAACCGCTGCCATGGTGCCATCATCAAAAACCCAAATGCGTTTCGACATGCTGGAATTCGATTGCAAATCGTACCATGTTGTACCCACTACCTCGTCAACACCTTTGTTTTCAACATAGGGATTTGCCGGTAAAGTTGGAAGTGCATCGGCCAAATGAATACCTGTTTTGGCAACAGTGTTAAAAATTGCCTGCTGCTTTAACTGAGCAACCTGCGAATAGGAAACGATACTCATTCCCAAAATAAAAATAAGAAATAGATGTTTTTTCATGGTGCTGAATTTTTGTTATAAAACTAAACGATGATTTATTTAACGGATAAAGGTACAAGAAAATCAATTAATGTATCTTTGAAATCAAAAAAATATATTATGCGTTACCAATCTATAAACCCGGAATTATTTGAATATAACCGGAAAAACCTGGCCAAATTAATGAAACCTAAGTCGGTTGCCGTTTTGCAACCTGCCGACCAGTACCCTCGCAACGGCGACCAGTACTTTACTTACAGGCAGCAGTCGGATCTGTTTTACCTGACGGGGATTGAACAGGAAAAAACCGTTTTAATGCTGGCTCCGGGGTTTAGCAACGAGCGTTTTCGCGAAGCGTTGTTTATTTTAAAACCCGATACAAAACTGGAAACCTGGGAAGGGCATAAACTCACCAAAAAGGAGGCTTCACAAATTTCAGGCATCAAAAATGTTTTTTGGCTTGAGGATTTTGAAATAACCCTGCGTGAAGTGTTGCTCGACAGCGATAACTTTTACTTAAATGTTAATGAGTATGTTAAGTTTTTTACCGAGGTACCCGAACGCAACCACCGTCTTGCCCTTGAGTTTAAAGAAAAATACCCGATACACAATTACGAACGGCTGGCACCGCTTTTAAAGCAGCTGCGCCAAATTAAGTCGGAGCCTGAAATCGACCTTATTCGCCACGCCTGCAAAATAACCAACAAAGCCTTTCACAAGGTGATGAAAACCATTAAACCGGGCATGAAAGAGTATGAAGTGGAAGCCGAAATTATTGGCGAATTTATCAGAAACGGTGCCAACGGACATGGTTATGACCCCATTGTTGCCTCCGGTGGAAGCGCCTGTATGTTGCACTACGTTGACAACGATAAAACCTGTAAAGATGGCGATTTGGTGTTGATGGATTTTGGCGCCGAATATGCCAACTACACCGCCGACATGTCGCGAACCATTCCCGTTAACGGAAAATTTTCATCCCGCCAAAAAGCCTGCTACGATGCTGTGTTAGATGTTTTTAAACAAGCTCGCGAAATGCTGGTTCCGGGTAACACCATCGACAAGGTTAACAAAGCGGTAACCCTTATGTTGGAAAAGAAAATGATATCGCTGGGACTGTTTACTGCCGAAGATGTGGTAAAACAGGATGGCGAAAATCCGCTCTATTTTAACTATTACATGCATGGGGTATCGCATCCGCTGGGACTTGATGTACACGATGTGGGTTCAAAATACGAACCTTTTAAAGCCGGCATGGTTGTTACCTGCGAACCGGGTCTTTACATTAAAGAAGAGAACATAGGCATTCGCATTGAAAACGATATTTTAATTACCGACGATGGCCCAGTTGATTTAATGATTGATATCCCCATTGAAACCGACGAAGTAGAAGCTGCCATGCGCCATGCCTGAGACCTTTCAATATAAAAACAAAACACAAAAATATTACAGCCTCGGCGAACTTACCGGGAGCATCCGTAAGGTTATTGCCAAAACTTATACGTCGGCCTATTGGGTAAAAACCGAAATTGCCAAACTCAATTTTTACCCTTACAGCGGCCATTGCTACCCCGATTTGGTTGAAAAACAAAACAACAAAGTGGTGGCGCAAATACGGGCAACCATTTGGTCGGGTACTTACGATACCATCGCAAAAAAATTCAGGCAGGTTACCGGCGAAAACCTCTCGGAAGGCATGACCGTTTTGCTGCTTGTAAGGGTTGTTTACCATGAACAACACGGCCTCTCGTTGAACATTTTGGATGTGGAACCCTCCTTTACGCTCGGTGAAATGGCACGCGAAAAAATGCAGTCGATCGAACGATTAAAAAAGGAGGGTCTGTTCAATAAAAACAAACAGCTCACCTTTCCGTTATTGCCCAAAAACATTGCCGTAATATCGGTGGAAACGTCAAAAGGATACCACGATTTTGTAAACATTTTACAAAACAACCGGTACGAATACCATTTTGAGCAAACCCTTTTTCCGGCGCTGTTACAGGGCGAAGGTGCGGTAAAATCAATTGTACAACAGCTCAAAGCCATTGCCTCAAAAGCTAACCGGTTTGATGTTGTGGTTATTATCCGCGGAGGGGGAGGCGATGTTGGATTAAGCGCTTACGACAACTACACATTGACCAAAGAGGTGGCGGCATTCCCCCTGCCAGTAATTACCGGCATTGGCCATGCCACCAACGAAACGGTTACCGAAATGGTAGCTTTTGCCAACAAAATTACCCCCACCGACGTGGCCTATTTTCTGATTGAAAAATTTGAAAACTTTCATGCCGTAGTTTATAACCTTGAAGAGCGGTTGGAAACAGGAGTCAATCTGTTTCTGGCAAAACATACAGAAACCCTCAACGGCTTTACAAACAATTTTAAACAGCAGGTTAAATTTTTGGTTGAGCAGCACAAAGCAAAGCTGATGCTTTACCAATCTGAAATAAACAATTTGCTGCAACATTTTATAAACGCCAGGCGAAACAATCTTTTGGAGGTATCCACGCGGTTGCAATACAAACCGGCTGCCGTTGTTGCCCGTGAAACCGAAAAACTAACCCGTTTTAATGAACGGCTGGTTTTATTGTCGAAACAGCGGTTAAAAAGTCAAACCATGGTTTTAACCCATCTCGAAACCAAATTAAACCTTTTAAAACCCGAAAATATTTTAAACCGGGGTTACAGTATTACCCGCCTCAACGGCAAGGCTTTAAAACGGCCTGAAGATGTAAAAACCGGCGATAAAATTGTTACCCTTTTAAGTGAAGGCAGCATTGAAAGTACCATTACAAAAACAAAACAAAAATGAGCAAAAACCAAACCTATCAGCAAGCTATCGAAGAGCTTGAAGCCATTGTTAGCGAAATAGAAAACGATGAAATATCGGTGGACGAGCTATCGGAAAAGGTAAAACGTGCATCGCAATTAATTGTGTTGTGCAAAACCAAACTCACCAAAACCGAGCAGGAGGTTTCAAAGGTTTTGGAAGAGATGAAAAAGGATGAATAAATTGGCCGATTGGTTGGTGGTGACCCATCCAAAAAAAGTTCAAACTCCGGAAAACATCACCCTACAAACTTTTAACCCCCAGCCCCAGCTCATTACACTTTTTTAAAAACAACGGAAGGGCATAAAACATATTGGTGGCCGACTTTTCACTATCGTGAAAAACAACAATACTACCGGATTTTAAGCCCGCAATACTATTTTCAAAACACCTCTCGGGAGAAATATCCCTGCTAAAATCATACGTTAAAACCGTCCACATAATAATGCGGTAATCTTTTTTTAAATTTTTTAATTGTAACGGCCCAATCTTCCCGTACGGAGGCCTGAACAAATCGGTGTCAATAAGTTTTGATGCTTTTTCAATATTTGCAAAATAGCTTTTATTGTTGCTTTTCCATCCGTTAAGATGATTAAATGTGTGGTTGCCGGTACGATGTCCCCGGTTTAAAATCTGCCGGTACGTTTCAGGGTGTTTGCGTACATTGTCGCCCACACAAAAAAAGGTTGCTTTTGCACTATGGCGGTCAAGAATATCTAAAACCCGCGGGGTGATGGTTGGATGAGGGCCGTCGTCGAAGGTTAAGTAAACACTGTTGCTGCCTTTAACCTGCCACTCCACCGAAGGATAAAACACCTGAAGCCATTTGGGAACCGTAACCATCATGCAACAAAAGTAACAAAATGAAAAACATGGCACGACACTTTAATAAAACCGCATATATTTGTCATCATTATGAAAAAAGTTATTGTTTTAGGTGCAGGCATGGTGGGCAGCGCCATGGCCATCGACATGGCATCGGCACATAAAGTTACCCTGGCCGATATCAA
>JALVAQ010000415.1 GCA_027011095.1 Bacteroidales bacterium | reverse complement strand
TGAAATTGATACGGGAAATATTATTCTTCAAAAAAAACTGGCTATAACTAAGGACGATAACTTTTTAACGTTGCATGATAAAATGATGAACGAAGGTGCGAAACTGGTCTTGCAAACCATCGCGCTTATTATACAAGGTGCACCAAAACTAATTAATCAGGATTTACTTGTTAAACCAAACGAAATACTAAAACCGGCTCCGCGTATATTTAAGGAGGACTGCCGGATAGACTGGAACCGTCCGGTAAAGCAGGTTTACAATTTTATCAGGGGATTAAGTCCCTGGCCGGTTGCCCACACTAATTTGAAAGATGAAACCGGTAAAGTGTATTATGTTAGAATTTTTAAAGGGGTGCCCGTTGAAACAACACATCAGCACCGTACCGGAGAAGTTGAAACCGACAACAAAACCTACATGAGGATTTATTGCACAGACGGCTATGTTGAAGTGAAAGAGTTGCAGATGCCCGGCAAAAGAAAAATGGGTGTTGAAGATTTGTTAAGGGGGATGTCGTTTAACGGAAGCCTGCAAGCTGTTTAAAGCCACCTTAAATTTGCTTACAGTTTGCAATTTGCCATGACTTCGCTCACAGTTTGCAACTGTGAACCTCACCCTTAATTTATCTCACAGTTTGCAACTGTGAGCCTGATTAAAGCTATTTCCATCACTCAAACTAGCTCACAGTTTGTAACTGTGAGCCATTTCCATGAAAGCGTTATTCTATCCGCTTTGTAGCGATTTTGGTCAAAAAAGGGCTGTGTTATTAACAATTTCAACAAATTATTAACAAAAAACGGTAAAATTAGGCTAAAACCCTTGTCTTTTCTGATGTTTCGTATATATTTGTTAGCGACAATCCATTTTAGTATTAATCAAAACTTAAAAAAAGATGAACAAAGCTGAATTAATTGATGCTATGGCAAACGGTGCCGGTATCAGCAAAGCAGATGCAAAAAAAGCTCTTGATGCTTTTGTTGGAGCTACAACCGATGCCCTTAAAGGTGGCGATCGTGTTGCTCTCGTTGGTTTCGGATCATTCTCTGTTTCTACCAGAGCTGCCAGAAAAGGCCGTAACCCTCAAACAGGCAAAGAAATTGATATTCCTGCTAAAAAAGTTGTTAAATTTAAAGCAGGTGCCGAATTATCAAAAGGCATCAGCTAAAATTTTTAGCAAAGAATTTAAAAAAACATCCTGTACGTGTGCAGGATGTTTTTTTTATGCCCAAAAGTTCCCGCTTCTTTAGTTTATTACAATTCTTATTTTCTTTCATTCACCGATTCATCCCGCCCGTTTACCGAAAAATTGTTTTCCACGCTTGTATCTCAATCTACTTTTGCTTCGTCAAACCAATAAAAACAATTAAAAATGAAACATTCTATATCCTTTAAATTTTTTAAAATGAGTAATTACAATTTTTCTTTAAAAAGCTTGGTAATCCTGATGATTATGGCCGTTAGCAGCCCCCTGTTTGCACAAAGCAGTATGGAGATAACAGGGCAAATAAAAGGTGAAAAAGCAAGCGACAATTTAATGTACTGTTCAGTAGCGGTTTTAAATATGGCCGACAGCCTTATTACCGGGGGCATTACCAATGAGAAGGGGTATTTTACCATCCCCGTCAAACCCGGAAGCTATAAACTGGCATATAGCTATATGGGTTACGTACCCGACACGGTAACCATTGGATATGTTGGTAGTAGTAAGTTTTTGGGC
>JALVAQ010000414.1 GCA_027011095.1 Bacteroidales bacterium | reverse complement strand
CTAAATATGTTTGTCAAGATAGAATTTAAACTCCGGCAATTTAGTTTCATCACAATCATGCGAATAAATTGCAATTAAGTTCATCACCTTGTTTCGACGTGCCAGCGTTACCAGCGCAACATCAAACATATTGAACTGGCAATTGTTTTTTATGGTATCAATTATCTGCTCAAAATCGCTATAATCTTCTATCAGTGCATTTGGAGGAAACTCCACAAAATGTCTGTTTTTATCGTTCACATCAGCAAATATGCCCTCATTAATGGGTTTAATTTCAATGTGTTTTTTAAAATGGACAATACTGCTAAAAGGTTTAACTTTTGTGTGATTGACAAACTTTATGTCAAACTTTTTCAAACTGTCAAGAAATGGCTTAATGCTTTTTACTTCTTGTGTTCTCATGCGTATACAGTTGTGCTGTACGTTTCCCATTGTCAGCTGACCCGGGGAGATATGCAGATTAATTTTCAGCTTATTCTTTACAATAAAGGATTGCTGAATAACCCAATCCTGAAAGCAGGTAACAGGGTGTTTTGTTAGAATGTACAAATGGTGGTCGCTGGCATGTGCCAGATTTTCAGGGAATCCGTTTTTAGAAAAATATCCCGGCTCGGGATCAGATTCAAGAATTAATGGCCCGTTCTTTTCTGAGAAGGGGGATACGGCAATATCCAAACGCTCCTGAAAGCAAGCGTAACCTTCAATATTATTTGCATTCATTTTGTTAAGTTTTTAAATATATAACGCAAACAAATGTATTCTATATTTCACTCAAAATGAATATAAATTAGAGAAGATCTTTTTATGCCTGAAAGAATAGCTCATTAGGGCAGAAAGGTGTTGTTCTGTGTATTCGAAATATAATAAATGTGCACGTTATGGCCGTGTCAAAAGGTATGTTCAGTCAGGATTAACTATTATCCTTTCAAAAAAACCTCATAAATCTAATATTAATATGTGCCATGCTATATCCAATCACTTTCTACATAACTCCGTGCTTGTTTCCCCGAAAGCCAATAGCTTATATTTTATAAATCATAAAACAGCAAGGCACAAATAGGTATTTCTTCCCTGTTAATCCTGTAGCATGAAAAGTTACTACAATTCCCAATAAAAATCGGGTTCGCCCTTTTCGGCACCTTTTTTCGATTTTTGTAACCAATAAGCTGGGGTAACAATTTTGTTGTCGGGAGTTTTCAGGCGGCGTTCGTAAATATACAAAATGGTGTTAAACAAAATGTCGGTAACGGCAACGGTAAAGGTGTTATCCGCTTCGTTTTGAACAACTTTTACCTCAAAGCCGTTATGTTCCAACAGCTTTTTTAAAAATTCCATCCTTGGTTTTGTAACCTTGTCTTCCACTACGGAGCACCTTACTCCATCGACTTCAATAATATTATGCGAAAATTTATTTAGTGACATAGCTTACAAATTTTTAAAATATCAAACTGCTGATTGACATGATGTATTCGAAAATTCCGCTGGCAAAACCAACGACAAAAATACCGATGGCGGTAACAAACAAACTAACGCGCATCAGCCCGGAACTTTTAAAAAACGCGATGGGATTTTCGTTTTTATCAATAAACATAGCCTTTACAATCAACAGATAATAGTAGAGCGAAATGGTGGCATTGAGTGCCGCAATAACCACAAGGATAAAATAACCATGACTTGCTGCCGAGGTAAAGAGGAAAAACTTACCGAAGAAACCTGCCAACGGCGGAATACCTGCCAGCGAAAACAGTGCAAGCATCATCACCAAACTTAGTTTAGGATTGGTTTTATACAATCCTTTGTAGCCCGAAATTGTCTCTACGCCGGTTTCGTTGTAAATAGCCTCTGCCACGCCAAAAGCGGCCAGGTTGGTAAATACATAAACCAGCATAAAATATACCACCGAGGTCATTCCCAACGCTCCGGTACCCATAATTCCCAGCAACACAAACCCAACTTGGGCAATAGATGAAAAAGCAAGAAACCGCTTGATATTATCCTGACGCAATGCAAACAGGTTACCAACGGTAATGGTAATAACCGCCAGCGCATACATTACAAGCTCCCATAAATCAGTAATATTTTTAAACACGGTAAACAGTACGATGGTAAAAATAAAAGCTGCCGCACCTTTTGATACCACCGAAAGATAAGCAGTAATATTCATGGGTGAACCTTCGTAAACATCAGCTGTCCACAAGTGGAACGGTACAAGCGAAAGTTTAAAGCCCATTCCGCTTACAAAAAAGATAAAACCTAATATTATCAACGGTGAAGCGGTGATATTTTTGGCAATATCGTTAAAATAGATGGAGCCTGTTGCGCCGTAAATCATCGAAAGGCCAAACAGCAAAACCCCTGACGAAATGGAAGCAAGCAAAATAAGCTTTATCCCTGCCTCAGCTGATTTTCTTTTGTACCTGTCGTAAGCTGCCAATCCTGCTACCGGAATACTGGCGGTTTCAAGCCCTATAAAGAAGGTGATAAAATCGCCGGCTGAAATCATAAAATCCATTCCAATCAGTGTAAAAATTATCAGGGCAAAGTATTCGCCCATTTTGTCGGCATTTTCACTCTTCTTAAGATATTCTGTTGACTGGAGAAAAATAATCAGCACCGCAAGGTTTAAGATATCTTTCATTACATCGGTAAGCCGGCTGGCTTGAAAAGAGCCTCCAAACAGGGTTCCGGTTTCCGTAGGGACAAAACCTGCAAAAGCAGCTATGGCAAATACTATGAGCGAAATATTGATGATGCCACGCTTTTTGTTTTGGGGTAAAAACAGCTCTGCAAACAAAATGATGAGGGCTGCAAGGGTGAGCAAAATCTCATGTTTTAAAAGCAAAATATATTGAATATCCATCTTATATTTTTATTTAATTTACTTTTTCAGGTTAATTATTAATGCAAATACATGGTTATTTTTTCCATAATGGGCTGCAAACTCCCCAAAATGGTATCCGACAGCCAAAGCGGATAAAGTCCAATACCGAGCATGGAAACCAAAAGGGTAACGGTACTAACCTTTTCAAACCAGGTGGCATCTTTAAGCTTTAAATGTTCTTTGTGACGAACCGGCCCCAGCAACATGATGCCTACCACACGCAGCACATAAACCGCCGTTACAACAATGGATGAAACAACTACGATAGTAGCAACACGGTGGAACATATCGTTGTGGAAGAATGCCCCCACAAAAATGGTCATTTCAGCCACAAAGCCGCTAAATCCGGGAAGCCCAAGCGAGGCAAAACCTGCCAGAATATACATCACACCAAGGAATGGAATTATTTTAAGCAACCCGCCCATTTCGTTAACATTTCTGGTGTGAGTTCTGCCGTAAACCATCCCAATCAGGGCAAAGAAGAGTGCTGTCATCAGTCCGTGTGAAATCATCTGCATAATGGCGCCGTCGATGGCAGTGCTGTTCATCATCAATAAACCAAACAGGATAAGTCCCACATGGCTCACCGATGAATAGGCGTTAATGTATTTAAGGTCTTTTTGCTGGATAGCGCCAAAAGCACCGTAAATAACACTCGTAGCCGTTAAAATAATAAAGAACCACGACATTTCGTGTGCTGCCTCAGGCATCAGGAAAATGGCGACACGAAAACATCCGTAAGCACCAAGTTTCATCAAAACCCCGGCATGCAACATCGATACGGCGGTAGGTGCGGAAGCATGACCGTCGGGCGACCATGTGTGGAACGGAAAAAGGGCACCCAACACTCCGAAGCCGATAAATGTCAAAGGAAAAAAGAGCCGTTGCGCTGTAATGGGAATGGTAATTTTTGAAATTTCGATAAGGTTAAAGGTCAGCGGGCCACCTTCAGCCGATGAGTTAAAATAAAGCCCGAGCAAGCCTGCAATAAGCAGTGCCGAACCCGCCATAAGCATCAAAGTAAGTTTCATGGCCGACTTCTCTTTGGGGCCGCTTCCCCAAATACCAATAAGCAGGTACATGGGAATTACCGCTATTTCGTAGTAAAGCAACATGGTAAACAGGTCGAGAGAGATAAAAAACCCGAAAACTCCGGTAGCCAGCACAATGAGTGAGATAAAAAATTCGCGAGGCAAAAAATCCACCTTCCACGAAGCAAAAACCCCGGCAAATATTACCACTGCTGTCAACAATATCATGGCGGAAGCAATACCGTCAACACCCACGTAGTAGTGAATATTCAGGCTGGGGAACCATACCGAGTCGGATTGAAAAATAATTTCGTGGAGGTTATTAACGCCCGCCTGCGACATGTAAAAAACCATTAGATAAACCGCCAGAATCAGCTGTATGCCCATGCCAATGGCCGAAACAATTCGTGTTCCTTTTAAATCTTTGGTGAACATAATACCGAGCACCGTTAACACGGGAACGGCCACAAATAAATTTAGAAAACTCACTTTGTTATGTTTTTATGTTTAATATTCATTTTTTCAAAAAAATTCGCTTTGTTTAACCCATATAATACAGGAGCGACAAAACAAGGATTAAAGTACCGGCAACAAAGGCAAAAGCATATTGTTGCAAGTTACCCGACTGAAAACCTTTTATTTTATCCGATGATTTAATGGTAACCGTTCCAATACCAACCATAAAGCCATCAATAATATGCCGGTCGAACCAGGCAATGGGACGCGAAACAAGGTTGAACAATATCTTTTTGGTTACAAACAGATAAATTTCGTCGATGTAAAACTTATGATAGGTAATGGTATAAAGTCCGCCAAACCAGTGTGCAATAGCGGCAGGTTTGCTATTTTCTTTTTTAAAGAGGAACCAGGCAAAGCCAATACCCAACACTCCTATCGAAACGGAAGCGATAACAAGGTTCCAGTGTGTAACTGTTTCAAAGGGTTTCATGTCGGAGGTTACCAGTTCGTGGAAGGGCAGAAATCCGACAAAAGCGGCGGCAAGAGCCAAAAATATCAAGGGGATTTTCATCACCATGGGCGATTCGTGCGGGGTGTGTTCATACTTACGGTCTTTACCCCAAAAAATATTGAAATAGAGCCGGAAAATATAAAACGAAGTCAGCCCTGCAGTGATATATTCGGTATAAAACAGCAGCTTGTTGCTTTGGAAAGCGGCTGCCAGTATTTCATCTTTGCTAAAGAACCCCGAAAATGGCGGGATTCCCGAAATGGCCAAAGCGGCCACAAGGAAGGTGATGTGTGTAACAGGCATATATTTTCGCAGTCCGCCCATATCCTGCATCATGTTTGAATGTACGGCATGAATAATGGAACCGGCTCCGAGGAAAAGCAGCGCTTTAAACATAGCATGGGTAAACAGGTGAAACATGGAAGCCATATAGCCCAGCCCCTCTTCGCCGCCATAATGCGACACGCCGAGGCCAACCATCATATAACCTATCTGCGACAGCGTTGAAAAAGCCAGCACCCGTTTTATGTCGTGCTGTGTGATGGCAATTACCGCAGCAAACAACGATGTAAAACCACCCACATACCCCACCAGTATCAGCACATCGGGGGTTTGAAAATAATAGACCGGGAAAAGCCTTGCAACAGTAAACACACCGGCCACAACCATGGTGGCAGCATGAATAAGTGCCGAAACGGGTGTAGGACCTTCCATGGCATCGGGAAGCCAGATGTGGAACGGAAACATGGCCGATTTACCTGCTGCACCCACAAAAATAAGCCCCATGGCCCACGAAATTGCCGAAGCTCCCATAAATGTTATTCCGGCAGCGTTGGCAAATATGGTAGTACCCGGTTTGGTCAGGGTAGCAAAGTCGTAAGTGTTGGTAAAATAGGCCAAAATTAAAATACCCACTAAAAACCCGAAATCGGCAAAACGGGTAACAATAAAAGCTTTTTTGGCCGCAGCCACTGCCGATGGTTTTTGATAATAAAATCCGATAAGCAGAAACGATGATGCGCCCACCAACTCATAAAAAACAAACATCTGAAACAGGTCGGGAGCCACTACCAGGCCAAGCATGGAAAAGGTAAACAGCGATAAAAACGAGTAATATCGCTCAAAACCAACCTCCCCTTTCATATATCCGAGGCTAAACCAGTGCGACATAAGTGAAATGGTGGTTACCACTACCAGCATCATTATTGATATGGGATCCAACAATATGCCCATATGAATCTGGAGCGTATCGGTAAACGAAAGCCATACAAAATCGTAAGGAACAATCTTACTATAAGCTTCACCGGCACCGGCAAAGAAATATTGGTACGCAGTTATCAGCGAAAGGATAAAAGCAACCCCCAATCCGGCAGTTCCAATCCAACCCGAAACCATGGGCTTCCATCTGTTTCCAAAAAGTCCCAGTAACAGGAACACAAAAAACGGAATTAGAATTATTAACAGTGTATATGAATAATCAGCCATCGCTATG
>JALVAQ010000413.1 GCA_027011095.1 Bacteroidales bacterium | reverse complement strand
TCGAACCTTTTGGTATAGAGGTGGAATATTTTCCGGGCAATGAAATCAACGCAGCTACGGTAAAAGACGCCGATGCTTTAATAATCAGAACCCGTACCCGCTGCAACGAAACCCTGCTAAAAGGAAGTAAGGTTAAGTTTATTGCTACCGCTACCATTGGTTTCGACCACATCGACACACAATATTGCGACAAAAACGGTATTGTTTGGAAAAATGCACCGGGTTGCAACTCAGGTTCGGTAATGCAATATATGGCTTCGGTGCTGACACAATTGGCCTTGCAACAAAATTTCTCCTTTAATAAAACCACCTTGGGAGTGGTTGGCGTAGGCAATGTCGGCTCAAAGGTGGCTGCCATGGCCTCATTGCTTGGGATGAAAGTACTGCTGAATGACCCTCCGCGAGTGCGGGCAGAGGGCGAAACGGGGTTTGTGCCGCTTGATGAAATCGCCCGTAAAGCCGACATAATTACCTTTCACGTTCCATTAAACCGGGGAGGAGCCGACAACACTTTCCATCTGGTTGACGATGAATTTATCGAAAGACTGAAACCCTGCACAACAATTATAAATGCTTCCCGTGGGGAAGTGGTTTCAAACAATGCATTGAAAAACGCTTTAAAACAAAAACGGATAAAAGCTGCCGTACTTGATGTTTGGGAAAACGAACCGAATATCGACAATGAACTACTCTCGTTGGTATCCATTGCCACACCTCATATTGCAGGATATTCAATGGATGGAAAAGTAAATGGAACTGCCATGTCAGTAAGGGCTATCAGCAACTTTTTTAACCTTGGATTGGCAGAATGGTATCCCAAACATATTCCTTTACCCGAAAAAACCGAAATCGAAATTGATTGTTCGGGGCTTTCATTACAGCAGGCTATCGGCAAAGCCATTGTTTCCACCTATGACGTATTACACGATGACAACAGATTAAGAAAATCTGCACACACTTTTGAATATCAAAGAAACAACTACCCTGTCAGGCGGGAGTTCAATGCTTTTAAAGTCAGACTGACCAATGCCACTACCGAAAGTGTGGATGCATTAAAAAAGCTGGGGTTTAAAATATAAGGGCAGCCTCAAGCTTGTTCAGATTGGGGTTGAGTCGAACAGTTGTTCGATACAACCCTCCTTATTCTTACCGCAACTCTTTTTGTTCTTTAAATTTAAGGTAGTCCTGCATCGTATTTATATTAACCAGCACATTGTCATTTTCCGATTCAACCTCTACCCTGCTAAATGATTTTAAAAACGTCTTAAGATTTACAAAAGGATCGGGTGACGCCACAGTTTGCCGGGCAACCTCTGCTGACAGCAAAACGGGATGGCCGCCACGCCCTTGAAATACGGGAACTACATATCCCTTTACGGGCAACGCTGCCGCCATCTTCTGCAATAATTCACCATCAACAAAAGGATTGTCAATGTTATGAATAAAAACAGGGCTTTTCACCTTCATGGCTTTTAAACCCAGTTGAACCGAATAAAAGCGTTGCCATTCAGGGTGTGTGTTAACTACAACGGTTACATGCTTCTTTGCCACTGTTCTGTCGACCAAAGGGCTGTTTTCAGCATTCACCACCAAAACTATTTCCCTGCAACCAAAATGACTGTAACGTTCGGTTATAACATCCAAAAAAGTACGATTATCATCAAAAGGCAACATCATCTTCGGCCTGCCCATGCGCAACGAGCGACCGGCAGATAAAATTATCGCATTGTATGTTTTTAAACTACTCATGGCTATCATGCAAAAGTACGCTAAAACAGAAGATGGGTTAATATATTTTTGGAGTATTTCACGGTGACTTCAAGAGCCTATCCGGATTAATTCCTATTTTGATGCACTATTTAGAAACATATTGCTAATGTTGTTGAGTTTTGTCATGTTAGGGACAAAACCTGCTACATTTTGATAGTACACTGATTGGACTGATAGAACTGATTGTTATGATAGGAAAGAGAAAATCAGTTAAATCATAACAATCATAATAATCAGTGTCCTATTTGATTTGATAAAATCCTTTTCACATCAAAATAGGAATTAGCCACACAATCCGTCCCCGACCTAAAAGGTTTGGCAGCACAAAAAAACCCGCTCACAGGCGGGTTTTCAAAATATGTTGGGTAGTATTTTACATTTTCAGTTTACGGTCGATGTCTTCAACGTAAACCTTAAATTGCTTGTCGGTTTCCATCAGATTGTTTATGGTTTTAACGGCATGTAAAACCGTGGCATGATCCTTATTGCCACAATGAATACCGATGGTAGCCAACGAATTTTTAGTGTGTTTCTTCGAAAAAAACATGGCCAACTGACGTGCCTGCACAATTTCTCTTTTCCGGGTTTTGGAGTTAATGGCCTCCACCGGCAGGTTAAAATAGTCGCATACAACCTTTTGTATATAATCGATGGAAATTTCGCGCACGGTACTTTTTACAAACTTATCAATCATTTGGCGCGCCAAATCAAGTGTAACCTTCTTTTTATTCAGCGACGACTGAGCCATAATCGAAATCAGTGCCCCCTCCATCTCACGAATATTGGTGGTAATGCTGTAGGCAAGATATTCGATAACCTCGTAAGGCATTTCGATACCATCGGTGTACAATTTCTTTTGCAAAATAGCCATCCGTGTTTCCAAATCAGGCACCTGGAGGTCGGCAGCAAGTCCCCATTTAAATCTCGAAAGCAAACGGGGTTCCATACCTTTTAACTCAACGGGTGGTTTATCGGAGGTGATAATTATTTGCTTGTTATTTTGATGCAGATGGTTGAACACATGGAAAAATACATCCTGCGTTTTTTCTTTACCGGCCAAAAACTGAATGTCATCCAATATAAGAACATCAATCATTTGATAAAAATGAACAAAATCATTTTGATTGTTGTTTCTAACGGAGTCGATAAATTGATTGATAAACTGCTCGGTTTGAACATAAAGCACAACCTTTTCAGGAAAATTATTTTTTACCTGCAACCCGATGGCATGGGCGAGATGTGTTTTTCCAAGACCTGTCTGGCTATAAACAAACAACGGGTTAAAGGCGGTTTTACCCGGATTTTCGGACACTGCCCAACCTGCCGACCGTGCCAGCCTGTTGCAATCACCTTCAACAAAATTATCAAACGAATAGGATTCAACCAGTTGCGACTCCACCTTAATTTTTTTAAGCCCCGGAATAATAAACGGGTTTGGAATCTCTTTTGAGCGGCCTAAATTAACAGGCATATTTACCGGCCTGTTTTGAACCGCCTTTTTATTGGATGTAGGATATTTCACTGAATGGCCTCTGCGCCCGTAATTAGAATTTTCAACAATAATACTATACTCAAGCCTTCCGGTGGCTCCCAATTCCTTTTTAATGGTCTTTTTAAGCAGGTTAATATAATGCTCTTCAAGCCACTCATAGAAAAAATGACTCGGCACCTGAATCGTCAAAATATTGTTTTCCAGCTTAAGTGGTACAATGGGAACAAACCATGTTTGAAAACTTTGAAGAGGAATATTATCCTTTATAACCGCCAAAATATTATCCCAAACTTCTACATGCTTTTTTTTCATCTACAGTAAATCTATTTTCAATACAAATAATTTAATACTACTTTAATTTACAAATACGGCTGCTGTCAGGGTCAAAAATTTGAATTAACAAAAGTGAACAAAAAAAAGTTAAAAAAAAAGGCATCGCAACATTTGTTTTCTATTTTTTTATTTGTAAAATAAGCCCAAACCGGGTAAAAACAGTTAAGGTGTTGCTTTACAGTTTTTTTAATTTTACTCCATGAATTTTGCTCAATCGGTTTGTCGATTTATTGATCGTTGATAATCGCAGGGCAAGTTCAATGGTGCAATGGTTATCGAAATGTTGCCCCACAATAGCCAAATTATCCTCCTTTATTATACGCATCACACTATTCATCAGAGGATACTCAAAATCAACCTGATACAAATCACGAATTTCCTTCTCAACAATATTGGCATTTTCCAAAGCTTCACGCGAAGCAGTTTTATAGGCATTTATCAGTCCGCTTACGCCCAACTTGGTTCCGCCAAAATAACGAATAACCACAAGCAACACATCGTAAAGCTCAAACGAAAAAAGTTGATTAAGAATTGGCTTTCCCGCCGAACCGGAAGGCTCCCCGTCATCGTTACTGCGTGTTTTTTCAGAACGCACATCAATGCGCCATGCATAACAATGATGTCGGGCATCGTAAAACTCCTTTCGCAGCTTTAATAAAACGGCTTTAATTTCTTCTTCGTTTTCAACATGATAAGCACGGGCAATAAACTTACTGCCCTTTTCCTTATAAAGCCCTTCGGATGTCCCTTCAATCGTTTTATAAATGTCTTCCATGCCTATCTGTACTTACCGGCAAAGTACATAAAAACAGAATTGCATCCGAAAAAAAAGAAAAAAAATATTTTTCGCAATTATAGTTTGCAAAATGATGGTTTTTGTTATTTTTGCACCTCCAAAAAAAGGCGAGGTAGCTCAGTTGGTTAGAGCGTCGGATTCATAACCCGGAGGTCCCGAGTTCAATTCTCGGCCTCGCTACTTTTTTTTATTCCACTCCTGTTTTTGTGTTACCCTTTTAAATCTTACTTAAGTCAATTTCAAACTCAATGGGCTTGTCGGGTGTTGTACAGTGCAATACACACCGGTCGCATATTGAAAGCTCGCCCCGCAACCTTTTTTTAACCATATCATCGATATTGGTTTTCAGCGTTTCTATTTTTATATCATCGGTTATTTCGGCGGCAAAAGCAAACATCAACAGCATCCGGGCATCTTCAAACGGAATGCCCCGCTGCATCAAATAAAACATGGCTTCGTTATCGAGCTGGCCAACGGTAGCACCATGACTACATTGCACATCGTCGGCATAAATTTCCAAAAAGGGCATGGTGTTCACCCTGGCAGTTGAAGTCATTAAAATATTGTTGTTTCGTTGGAAGGCATTGGTCTTTTGCGCATCGCGTTCCACAAAAACATAGCCGTTAAAAACAGCAGTGGCCTCCTCATCAAGAATCCCCTTAAAAACCTCGTTGCTATTACAATGCGGGGCATTATGATTTACATAAACCTGATTATCAACATGCTGCTTTTTATCCATCAAATAAAGCCCGCTTAAGTCAGCTTCGGCCCCCTCGCCATTAAGATTAACATGCAGCTCGTTGCGGATTGAACCGCCGTTGAATGTCAGCACATTTACTTTCAGGCGGCTGTTACGCTCCATATTGAAAAAACTGTTGTTTAACAAAACGGTTTCGTCATTAATATTTTGAAGCTTGTACAGATCAAGCGAAGCATTCTCGCCCACATACACCTCGGTAAGTGTATTGATAAAACTGTCGTCATGGTTGATGGAATCATCGCAATGCAAAAAGGTAAAGCGGCTGTTTTTTTCCAACACAATCAAATTGTGGGTATTGAGCATCAGCCCACGCTTGTTAACCAATTTAATCAGCTGGACAGGTAACTCAACTTCAACACCATCAGGCACATAAATAAAAACACCATCCTCGGCAAACAATCTATTTACAGCAGTAATGCCATTGGCATCAACAGGTGCAATTTTATTATAATATTTTTTAAAATATTGAGGATATTGGGCTTTCGCTTTAGCGAGACTGCCAATAATCAATCCGTTATCAAACCTCTGCAAAATTGTTTTTTCAGGGCTGTAGTAATGTCCGTTTAAGATAGAAACCACGTTTGAGTCGAAGCCCTGAACGGTACACTGAAAAATATCGTCCACCTCTTTTGTAAACTTTTCTTTTTCAGCAACAGGCGAAAAGGCTTTTTGATACCAATCAAACAGATCGGTATTACGCCATTTTTCTAAACTTTTGGCCGGCAATCCTTTTTCCTTAAAAATTTTCAGAGCCGCATGCAGCCCTGCAATATCATCACCGGATTTTTTTTCTGATGACAACACTTTTGCTTCTGCCGCCTTAAGCAGCTCTTTTTCAAGAGGTGTTATGGTTCTGTTTTTCGATTTCATAGCTCTTTATTCTTCCCCAAACTGTTCTTTCACCCATTCATAACCCTGCTCTTCAAGCTCAAGGGCAAGTCCTTTACCACCTGATTTTACAATTTTTCCGCCATACATCACATGCACAAAGTCGGGTACAATATAATCAAGCAAACGCTGATAGTGGGTAATCACCACAAAAGCATTTTCATCCGATTTGAGTTCGTTAACCCCTTTGGCCACCACTTTTAAGGCATCGATATCGAGGCCGGAATCTGTTTCGTCAAGAATGGCCAGTGTAGGTTCAAGCATGGCCATCTGAAAAATTTCGTTTTTCTTTTTCTCTCCTCCCGAAAAGCCTTCGTTTACCGAACGGTTGGTAAGTTTAGCGGTAATTTCCACCAGTTTCTTTTTTTGTTCCATCAGTTTTAAAAACTCACCGGCTTTCATTTGCGGCAAACCCAAATATTCGCGCTTGGCATTGAGCGCCGTACGCATAAAATTGGTCATGCTGACACCGGGAATTTCAACCGGATACTGAAAACTGAGAAAAACCCCTTCGTTGGCTCTTTTGTCGGGTGTCCAGTCGTTTATAACCTGACCTTTATATATAATTTCACCTTCGGTAATTTCATAACCTTCTCTGCCTGTAATGGCAGCTGCCAACGTACTTTTACCCGTTCCGTTGGGACCCATAATAGCATGAATTTCACCCTTATTAACCTGTAGGTTAAATCCTTTTAATATCTCTTTGCCGTTGATGGCAACATGAAGATTTTTTATATTTAGTAACATCCTGTTTTAATGTTTTCTGATTTAATTTCTATTTCTATCAAATTTGTTACCCTACGCTTCCTTCCAACGTAATAGCCAAAAGTTTTTGAGCTTCCACGGCAAATTCCATGGGCAATTTATTCAAAACCTCTTTGGCGTAGCCGTTAACGATTAGCCCAATGGCTTTTTCCGTTTCAATGCCGCGCTGCTGACAGTAAAAGAGCTGCTCGTCCGATATTTTAGAGGTAGTGGCTTCGTGTTCAACAATGGCCGAATCATTGGCAGTTTGAATATAGGGAAAGGTGTGGGCGCCGCACTTATCACCCAACAAAAGCGAATCGCACTGCGAATAGTTACGGGCGCCATCGGCTTTTTTGCTTACCCTCACCAAACCGCGATAGCTGTTGTTACTTTTTCCTGCCGAAATACCCTTTGAAATAATGGTGCTTTTGGTATTTTTTCCAAGATGAATCATTTTGGTACCCGTGTCGGCCTGCTGATGATTATTGGTTACGGCAACCGAGTAAAACTCACCCACCGAGTTATCTCCCATTAAAACACAGCTCGGATATTTCCAGGTAATGGCCGAGCCGGTTTCAACCTGCGTCCAGCTAACTTTAGAGTTTACCCCTTTACAGGCAGCCCGTTTGGTTACAAAATTATAAATGCCTCCCCTCCCCTCTTTATCGCCCGGGTACCAGTTTTGAACCGTTGAATATTTAACTTCGGCATTGTTCATCACAACAATTTCAACAATAGCGGCATGCAACTGATTTTCATCGCGCATGGGTGCCGTACAACCTTCGAGATAGCTTACATAAGCATCATCATCAGCCACAATCAGTGTCCGCTCAAACTGTCCTGTGTTGGCCGCATTAATCCTAAAATAGGTCGATAGCTCAATGGGACAACGCACCCCTTTTGGAATATAAACAAAGGAGCCATCGCTAAAAACCGCCGAGTTGAGGGCTGCAAAATAGTTATCGGTATACGGCACTACACTGGCAAGATATTTTTTTACCAAATTGGGGTGATCCTTTACCGCATCGGAAAAGGAGCTGAAAATAATGCCGTGTTTCGACAAGGTATCCTTAAAGGTAGTTTTTACCGAAACACTGTCTATAACAGCATCTACGGCTACACCGGCTAATACCTTTTGCTCTTCCAAAGGAATACCCAGCTTATTAAAAGTATCAAGCAACTCGGGATCAACTTCATCAAGGCTTGCCAGTTCTTTTTTCTTTTTTGGTGCCGAATAGTATATAATATCCTGATAATTAATGGGTGGATGATGGATCAAGGCCCAATCAGGCTCTTCCAGCGTAAGCCAGTGCCTGTATGCTTTCAACCTAAACTCCAACAGCCATTCAGGCTCCTCTTTTTTACCGGATATTAATCGGATTGTATCTTCGTTAAGCCCCACCGGAGCAGCATCATTTTCAATGTCCGACACAAAGCCATACTTATAATCGCTCCCCGTAACTTCCTCTATAACTTTATTTTGACTTAATTTGTCTTCCATATAATTTATTATTTAGAATAAATTTAGATAAGGCGGCAAAGTTACTAAAATTACAGGGATATAAATGTTGATATCGGGAATAATTAAGATTTCTTAATTTTGTCAACCTACCAGTTTTAACAACCCAAAGTTCGATTAACAATAATTAACGCCAAAAAAAGATAAAAATAATGCATTTTTGTGCCAGAAAAAATATTTAATTATGCTTGAATTCATTATTGTACTTCCCGTATTATTTACCATTCCCACAATTTTTCTTTGGGGAGCTTTTGTAAAAGCCGGCCAAAATGGTTGGAGCACGCTTATTCCTTTTTACAACCTTTATGTTTTTTTAAAGATTATTAAAAAGCCCATGTGGTGGTACTTACTACTTATCTTTCCGTTTATCAATGTGTTTATGTACATGCTCATGTTGGTGGAGCTGGCCAAAGGTTTTGGCAAATACGGTTTAGGGCAGCAGTTTTTGGCTGTGGTTGTTCCCTTTATCTATTTCCCATGGGTAGTGTATAAGGAAAAAGCTGATTTTGTGGACCCTGATGATCAGCCCGAGATAAAAAAGAGTGTGGCTCGCGAGTGGACTGATGCCATTATTTTTGCCGTGGTTGCCGCCACAATTATCCGCACCTTTATTATGGAGGCTTACACCATTCCAACCTCATCCATGGAAAAAAGTTTACTGGTGGGTGATTATTTGTTTGTAAGCAAAATGGCTTACGGCCCTAAGCTACCCAACACACCCTTATCATTTCCTTTTGTACACCACACCATGCCCTTAACCAAAAGTACCAAATCGTATCTTGAATGGATTGAGTTGCCCGACATCCGGTTTCCGGGATTCGGCAAAGTAAACCGCTTTGATGCCGTGGTTTTTAATTACCCCGCAGGCGATACGGTTTCAACAAGATTTCAAAGCAATGTAAGTTACTATTCGTTGGTTAAGCAATATGGCAGAAAGAGGGTTTGGACCGATAAACGCAATTTTGGCGATATCGTTTACCGTCCGGTTGATAAACGGGAGAACTATATAAAAAGGTGTATCGGATTGCCGGGAGATACCCTGCAAATTAAAGACCGCGAAGTTTATATCAATGGCAAATTGATTCATAATCCCGGTAAACAGCAGTTTCAATATCATGTTTATACCGACGGCAGCAGCATTAACCCCAAAATACTGGACAAGCTGAACATTACCGAAGGGGGAAGAACCAACCTGCCCGGTGATTTTATTTATGTACTTACCGATGAAGCCCGCGATGCTTTGGCCAAATTACCGGTGGTTAAAAAAATCGAGGTTCTAAACGAGCCGGCCGGAATGCGCGATCCTGATATTTTCCCTCAAAATGTTAATTTCGACTGGAATCGCGATAATTTCGGCCCGCTATGGATTCCGAAAAAAGGGACTACCATTAAGTTGACACCCAAAAACCTGGCCTTATACAAAAGAGCCATCCGTGTTTACGAACACAATAACCTGACCATAAAAAACGGAAAAGCCTATATTGATGGCAAACCGGCCGACACCTATACTTTTAAAATGAACTATTACTGGATGATGGGCGACAACCGCCACAATTCTGCCGATTCGCGCTATTGGGGATTTGTACCTCAAAATCATATTGTCGGTAAGGCTGAGTTTGTATGGTTATCGCTTGACCCCAATAAATCGTGGCTAAATGGCAAAATACGCTGGAACAAGGTGATGCGAATGGTTAAGTAGGAGGGGATTCCTATTGTGATATGATAACTAATATTGTTCGATTGCTTCATTGCTTCATTGCTTCATTGTTGATATTGCTACATTGTTGTCCCGTTAGATAATACCCCCCCACTGAAAAAATTCCGTTGAATATTTTAGCTAACGTCAAGGGATAAAAGATAAAATAGAGAAAGTAATTGAAAAATATAAACAATTGGTAATCAACAACTAATTTTGACGTTAGTTAGAATACGTATAATCCCGAAGGGATTTAACCTGAATAGCCCTGTACGAAGTACAAAAAAAAGGGAACATTAAATAAATAATAACCCTGAAAAGTTCAACAAAAGCTATTGAATCCTTTCAGGGTTATTTAATATTTGTATCATTTTAACCACCGGTTTCACCGATGGCAATTCACATTAAACCACTTCGTGGTTTGATACAATACTTATGTTCTTTCAGATTTACCTACCGGACGGATAGGCAAATCTGCCATAGCTTTGGGGCGGGAGTAAATGCTGACCAGCCTGCGGCAGTCAGGTATAACAGCAAAACGAGCAGGTTGAACGAAGTGAAAATATGCAACATTTTGATGTATAATCGGTATTATTACTACCTTTGTCGGTTACAAAACATTGTATATGCCACCAGTAAAAAACAGAGTAAAGCAAGGCAACAGGCTTAAAGAACCGGCAAAAAAAAGCCCTTCTAAAAAAGCGAAAACCTCAAAAAAGTCCACTGCCAAAACCAGTGCAAAAGGAAAGGATAAACTGCAACGAAAAATTGACCCGCGGGTTTGGCGTATTATTGGATTTTTGTCCATTTTATTTTCGTTTTATCTTGTACTTTCCTTTATCTCGTTTTTTATTAACTGGTTCGAATCCAATCCCGACACACTTGTAAACAAAACCTTTCAAATTACACAGTATTTCAGCGACCATGCCCGTCTGGTTCAGAGCTGGACAGGCAAAACAGGTTCCGAAATTTCACACTATCTGGTATTGGAAGGTTTTGGCATAGGTGCCTTTTTTATTGCCGTTTTGTTTTTTGAAATCGGCGTTCGCATGATGGTTAAATTCAAACTGCTTCGTAAGTGGCGTTTGTTTGAAGGAATGATCATCTCATTGCTGTGGCTGCCCCTGCTTATGGCCATGATTTTTCCCCTTCATCCTGACAACATTATGGGTGGACTTTTGGGACATCAGCTTAATAGTTGGCTGAACCAATATGTGGGGAATGCAGGAGAAATTTTCCTGCTGATATTTGTGCTGGCCATATTTATTTTAATTGATTATCAGTTTTCTTTCGTCAGGAAAAAGAAAAAAGCGAAGAAAAAATTGCAATTGGAAAAGGAAGAAGCAGCAAAGAAATCCTTAAAAAACAGCCCTTCCGACAAATACAACACAGTGGAGTTTTCAGTGGAAGATGAAGCTGTGGATTTTGACAAAAAAGAGGACGACAACGTACCTGAACCGGAAACAGTAATTAATTCGGAACCTGATATCACTCCGTTGAACCCAACCAATAAAGATGCTGAAAAAGACAAAGAGCCTGAAAATATAGAACTCACCGTTGAAACAGCACCCAAAGAAAAAGAGGTTAAAAGTACTGTTAAGCCCGGCGACCACCTCGGTATTGATTCCGATTTCGACCCGAGGCTGGATTTGCCCGATTACAAGTTTCCACCTATCGACCTGCTGGAGATGTACGATTCGGGCGATGTGGTGGTTGACCGCGAAGAGCTTGAAGCCAACAAGCTTAAGATTGTTGAAACGCTGAAAAACTACAGCATCGGCATTGTAAAAATCAAGGCTACCATCGGGCCTACGGTAACCCTTTATGAAATTGTACCGGCACCCGGTGTAAGAATATCGAAAATTAAAAACCTTGAAGATGACATTGCCCTTAGCCTGGCCGCCATGGGAATCAGAATAATAGCACCTATTCCCGGCAAAGGAACTGTAGGTATTGAGGTACCGAACAAAAACCCCACCATTGTTTCCATGCGTTCGGTACTGGCATCCGAACGGTTTCAAAACTCAAAGTTTGATTTGCCGCTGGCGCTGGGGAAAACAATTTCAAACACCAGTTTTGTGGTCGATTTGGCTAAAATGCCACACATACTTATGGCCGGGGCAACCGGGCAGGGTAAGTCGGTGGGACTAAACGCCATCATCGCTTCGCTGCTGTATAAAAAACATCCGGCCGAGCTTAAATTTGTTTTGGTCGATCCCAAAAAAGTTGAACTGACCCTCTTTTCGCGAATCGAACGACATTTTCTTGCAAAGCTACCCGATTCGGAAGAATCAATTATAACCGACACCCGCAAAGTGGTTCGCACACTCAACTCGTTGGGTATTGAAATGGACAACCGCTATGAATTGTTAAAAGATGCGCAGGTTCGAAATATTAAGGAGTACAACGCCAAATTCGTAAAACGCAAGTTAAACCCGTTGCATGGCCATCGTTATCTGCCCTACATTATTTTGGTGGTGGATGAGTTTGCCGACTTGATAATGACAGCGGGAAAAGAAGTTGAAGGTCCCATCACCCGCCTTGCACAGCTTGCCCGTGCCGTTGGCATTCATCTGATTATCGCCACGCAAAGGCCGTCGGTAAACATTATTACCGGAACCATTAAAGCAAACTTCCCGGCACGAATTGCTTTCAGGGTTATTTCTAAAATTGATTCGCGTACCATTTTAGACAACAGCGGTGCCGACCAGCTTGTGGGAAGAGGTGATATGCTCCTTTCAACCGGAAGCGATTTAACACGCTTGCAGTGTGCTTTTATCGACACCCCTGAAGTGGAATTGGTTACCGATTATATCGGCAGTCAGCGTGGCTATCCCGATGCCATGCACCTGCCCGAGTATGCTGATGAAGAGGTAGATGCAAAAGAGGATTTTGATGCCAACGACCGTGACCCGCTGTTTGAAGATGCGGCCAAAATCATCGTTCAAACACAACAAGGCTCTACCTCTTTGTTACAGCGTAAACTGAAATTAGGATACAACCGGGCAGGACGCATTATCGACCAACTTGAAGCAGCAGGCATTGTAGGCCCCTTTGAAGGCAGCAAAGCACGAGAGGTAAGGGTTGCCAACGAAATGGCTTTGGAACAGTTTTTGAACGACTTGAACATGAAAGGGGAAAAAGAGAGTTAAGCTTCAATACCAGAGTAGTATTTAAAAAATTTGAAAAAAACAAACCTATGAAAACAATAAAATTTGGAATGGCAGCAGTTTTACTTTTGTCGTTTATTAGCATCCAGGCACAAAGTAAAAAGAAAGCCGAAGCATTGCTTGAAAATGTGATTAACAAAATTGCTTCCTATCAAAACTTCGAAGCGGAATTATCGTACACCATGGTAAACACCGAAATGAACATTGATGAAAAGAAAACCGGCAAAATATATGTTTCGGGCGACAAATACCGCATTGAAATGCCCGGACAGATTATTATTTCGGATGGTAAAACATTGTGGACCTACCTTGAAGATTCGCAGGAGGTGATGGTAAGTAATCTGGAAGATAACGACGAAAGCATCTCGCCAACAACAATCCTTACCAGTTATAACAAGGACTACGATGCACGCTTCGACAAAGATGCAACCTATAAAAACAGCAACTTGAAACAGATAATCCTAAAGCCGTCGAAAGGAAAAAACTTTGAAAAAATGAGCGTGCTGGTCAACAGCAAAAACATGACCCTTGAAAATTTTTCGGTGTACGACCAAAACGGCAATGTATTTACCTACCATATTGTTGACCTAAAGCCAAATGTAAAGTTACCCGAAGACACTTTTACGTTCGACACCAAAAAATATCCCGATGTGGAAGTGGTGGATATGAGGTAGCTACCAAGCGTATTACACAACATACACATAACTAAATGAACTCAAGGAAAACAGAAAATAGCAAAAAGTAAAAGCGATAGCGTCAACTACAGTTCTGTGTTTTTGTAGAAAAATCATTACTTTTGAAAAAAAAATATTAGGTTATGAAAAGTATTGCAACTCCTTTATCAAATCTACAATTAGAGATTTTAAAATTATATTCTACAAATTTGGATAAAGATGAACTAACTGAATTAAAAAATCAATTAGCTGATTTTTATGCAAAAAAATCAATTGAAAACGCCAACAGGGTTTGGAATGAAAAGAAATTGACAAATGATGATATGGATAAATGGTTAGATGATGAGTAAAACGAAAAAACGTGTTGTGGTCGATACGAATGTGTTATTGGTTTCGATTTCGTCATTTTCTAAGTATCATTGGATTTATCAGCTAATAATCAGAAAGGAAATTGAAGTGTTCATAACTAATGAAATCCTGACTGAGTATTTTGAAATTATTTCTAAAAAATTTGATTTAAAAACTGCCAAATCAGTTATCCGGACATTAATTGAATTGGACAATGTAAATCGTATGCAAATTTATTTCAACTTTAATTTAATAAAAAATGACCCTGATGACAATAAATTTGTTGATTGTGCAATTTCAAGCAATGCTGATTTTTTGCTGACAAATGACAGAGATTTCAATATTTTGAAAAAAACAGCATTTCCAAAAGTGAATGTTATAAACATTGAAGAGTTTAGAATAGAAATAAAAAAGAAAAAATCATAACCATTTCTTACGAATGTGCATGACAATTTGGGCTAAAAGAAATAAAATTGACTAAAAGAAAGATGTAACCCCCTCACCAATAAGTTACAGTTCTTTTTACTAATTTTGCCGCTTCAAAAAAAACAAGAAAAATGATAAACGATTTACTCACACTGACTTTGATTGAAGCCGGTAAAGAGCTATATGGTCAGGAAATTCCTGACAACCTTATACAAATTCAAAAAACCCGGCCTGAGTTTGAAGGCGACTTAACAATTGTAGTGTTTCCCCTGCTTCGCATATCAAAAAAGAATCCTGCGCAAACTGCCGATGAACTTGGTAAATATTTTGTTACCAACCTGGAAAATGTTGTTGCCTATAATGTTATTAAAGGTTTCCTGAATCTGACCATATCAAACAACTACTGGCTTGACTTTTTTAATAATGGCAAAAACCAAACAGATTTCGGGAAGAAAGAAATAACCTCTGAAGCCCCTGTGGTAATTGAATACTCTTCGCCAAACACCAACAAGCCGTTACACCTCGGCCACATCAGGAACAACCTGTTGGGATGGTCGGTTTCGGAGATATTAAAAGCCAACGGCGAAAATGTAAAAAAGGTAAACCTTGTAAACGACCGCGGTATCCATATTTGCAAGTCCATGTTGGCCTGGCAAAAATGGGGCAATGGCGTTACCCCTGCATCGGCCTCAAAAAAAGGGGATAAGCTGGTAGGCGATTTTTACGTGTTGTTCGATAAAAAATATAAAGAAGAAATTGCCGCCCTTACCGCTTCGGGCATGGAACAAGAAAAAGCCGAAAAGGAAGCACCCCTGCTTGTTGAAGCAAAGCAGATGCTTAAAAAATGGGAAACCGGCGATGAAGAAGTAAGGAAACTCTGGGCCGAAATGAACGGTTGGGTTTATGATGGTTTTGACGTAACCTACAAACGGCTTGGCGTTGAGTTCGATAAAATTTATTACGAATCGGACACCTACCTGCTTGGCAAGGCATTGGTGGAAGAAGGCCTTGAAAAGGGTGTTTTATTTAAAAAGGAAGACGGCTCCGTATGGTGCGATTTGAGCAGCGACGGGCTGGATGAAAAATTGCTGCTTCGGGCCGATGGAACATCGGTTTACATGACACAGGACCTGGGCACGGCCCAACTGCGCTACAACGATTACCATCCCCGCGAGCTGATTTATGTTGTGGGCAACGAGCAAAACTATCATTTTGAGGTATTGCGCCTTATTTTAAAAAAGCTGGGGCGCCCCTGGGCAGAAAATATTGTGCACCTTTCGTATGGCATGGTTGAACTGCCTCACGGTAAAATGAAATCGCGTGAAGGTACCGTTGTTGATGCCGATGACCTGATGGACGAAATGTACAATACGGCTAAACAAACCACCGAAGCCCTTGGAAAATACAACGATTTCACTGCTGAGGAGGCTGATAAGCTGTATCATATGCTCAGCCTTGGTGCTTTGAAATATTTTATGCTTAAGGTGGACCCCAAGAAAACAATGATGTTTAACCCGGCCGAGTCCATCGACTTTAACGGAAATACAGGCCCGTTTATTCAATATACACATGCCCGCATAAGGTCGCTGGTACGAAAGGGAAAAGAATTGGGAAACGATTGGCAATCCGTTCAGTTTAAGGATGTTGAAATGGCTCCCAAAGAAAAATCGCTTATCAAGCTGCTTTACGACTATCCGTCAACACTTGAGCAGGCAGCACAAAACTTTAGCCCTGCCATGATAGCAAACTATGTTTACGATTTGGCAAAGGAGTTTAACCAGTTTTATCAGGAAATTACCATTCTTAAAGAGGAAGATGGTGATAAACGTAATTTCCGTTTAGCGCTGTCGGAATTTACCGGCAACACCATTCGCGCGGCCATGAAACTACTTGGCATTGAGGTTCCCGAACGGATGTAACCGGGCAGATAAAAGAGGAACTGTGGCTAAGCTAAAGAGAGAATTCTCTTCCAGTGACACATACAAAAAATGCAGACAATGAAAAAGGTAAAACTTACTGACAATTTTGAAGTGTCACCATTAATTCATGGCCACTGGAGGCTACAGGAGTGGAACTTTTCTGACCGTAAATTGCTGAAGTTAACAGAACAGCTTATTGAACTGGGAATTACAACCTTTGATCATGCCGATATATATGGAAATTATAGTTGTGAACAGCTTTTCGGAAATGCTTTGGCACTTAACAAAAATCTCCGAAACAACATTCAAATTATCACCAAATGTGGCATAAAGCCGGTTTCCAACCGGTTTCCAAAAAGGCAAACCGGGTATTATGATTATAGTTTCGACCATATTATCTCTTCGGTGAATAATTCTTTGGAAAATTTTAAAACCGGCCACATCGACCTTCTTTTACTTCATCGTCCATCACCATTTTTTAACCCTGAAGAGGTGGCTGAAGCTTTTTACAAATTAAAACAGCAAGGAAAGGTTTTACACTTTGGAGTTTCAAATTTTAATCCCGATCAATATGAAATGTTGAATGGTTTTTTAAAAGATGCACTGGTAACCAACCAGGTTGAAATATCGCCCTATTGTTTAGACCATTTTGATAATGGAAATATTGAATTTTTTCTCAAGAAAAAAATCAAACCCCTCGCATGGTCGCCTTTGGCCGGCGGAAAAATATTAAACCCGGAAAGTGAAAAGGAAAAAAGAATATTCAGTGCGCTATCCAAAGTTGCTGACGAACTGGAGGTAAAAAGTATTGACAAGGTTGTTTACAGCTGGCTTTATAAGCATCCCGCCCATGTAATACCAATACTTGGGAGCGGGAAAATATCGAGGATAAAAAAGGCGATAGAAGCTTTTGATATTGAAATGAGTACAGAGCAGTGGTTTGAAATATATATTGCTTCCCTGGGGCAACCACTGCCTTAATCGCAAGCCTGAAGAAATATGGGCTAATTCCTATTTTAATGCACTAATTAATAGAGAGAGGTATGTTGCAAATATCGTTGGTCTTTGTCTTTTCTCTTCTGACGAATATTCTGTAAAAACAGGTAAAGTTTTATTTGATTTGGTTAAACCTATAGCTCTTCAAAACAGGAATCAGCGGGATTATGTTATTCAAATTAGCAAATCCGGACGAGCTTGAGAAATCAGAAAAAGTGCTATATTTGAACTGTTAATAAAATTTTCACTTTGTTGCGTTAGCACATAAGGATTGGCTGGCTCTTAATAATTATAGACATGAAAACAACTTTTCTTACCCTAAATCTCCTTAAAATTGGGATTATTTTAATTTTTGTTTTAACTACAAACCTGTTGATGTCTCAAAACATCTCAACTGTTAGAGAAATTTACGACTTTGAGGTAGGCGATATATTTCACATTGGGGGATATGCAGGTGATAATTATGATTGGCTTACTCATAAATACAATATCGAAATAATAGATAAATACTATTCGCCAAATAGCGACACTCTTTATTACATTAGAAACATTGCTTTTAAAGAAAAAACTTCTTGGGAAACCCAAGATACTTATAAATACTATATTGATACCATTTTTTATTCCAATTTGGATTCCCTTATAAATTCCGGTCAAATCAATAACGTTTATTCTGATAGTTCTTTATATAATAACAGGCTAATCAATCATTCTGTTATATCAGAAAATGGTGATTATTATCATCACGAAAAATTTTTCGTAAATGGCTGTGGTTTAGCACAAAAATTCGGTTGGAATGCGGGGAAAGATTATAAAAATGCGCTCATTTATTTCAGTAAAGGTAGCAATGAGTCACATTATAGGGACACACTTTCTTATTTCAAAAAAGGCAGCGAAGAATGGGGAAGGCCTAACCCTGTTTTCATTAAAAGCCATAACGATATAGATTGTAAAATCATGCTGTATCCAAACCCTGCAAAAAATTTAGTTAATATTAAATCCAATATTAACAAAACAGAATTGGTTACAATCTGTTCAATAAGTGGAAATGTCATCAATACATTCGACTTAACCCAACAATTTACAACGCTTGACATCTCGAATCTAAAACCTGACATTTATATTTTTGAATTTAAATACAAGAATCAAATCATTTACAAAAAACTTGTAAAGGAATAAACACCTCCGGTTTTTGTGCATCCTCAGTAGTTAGCAACAAAGCTGACAAACGATACAGTATTTTTAAGAAATAATGAAAAAGATATTATTCTTTGTATTTATGATACAATCACTATTTGCACATGGGCAGTATGACTTTGCAATCTATCATGATGGAGATGTCGGTGCATGGGAAGATGGAATTGTCGCATTTGAACATTTTTTAAACTGGAAAGGAGTAACGCACAATAGAGTTACTGCACAAGATATTAACTCAATAGTTTTAAAGGATTTTTATAATGCAATTTTCTTCCCTGGCGGAGATGCAGATTATTATAATGCCGATATTAATTCAACAGGAATACAACACATTCAAGACTTAATCGCAGATAATGGTGCATATATTGGCATGTGTGCCGGAGCTGAATTTGCTTGTGATAAACTTATATGGCAAGGAATTACAATTGATTATCCATTAGATTTGTTTCAGGGTGAAGCAATTGGCCCCATTGATGAACTGGCTGTTTGGCCAAATTACACGATGGCAACTCTATCCATGAACCTTGATGACGAAATAAACCAATTTGAAAAGGAAAACGAAGATATGCTTTATTGGGGAGGTACTGTTTTTAATGCATACGCAGGTACAGAGATTGATACAATTGCAACCTTTGATGGTTTTTATAATAAACCCGCAATAATAAAATTAACTTATGGAAATGGTAGGGTTTTACTTATTAGTACGCATCCTGAAATAGAAGAAGACAGCAGTAGAGATGGTGTAAATGTTGCAGATGAGCTTGACGATAATGGTTCTGACTGGAATTTTTTATGGACAGCAACAGATTGGCTTTTAGGAAATCCGTTAACAGAGACAAATCCTTTTTCAATACTAACACAATCGAATAATCCAAATATTACAATCTATCCAAATCCAACAAC
>JALVAQ010000412.1 GCA_027011095.1 Bacteroidales bacterium | reverse complement strand
TAATTATAAACACTCGGAGACACTTCGTAAAAGTACATGGTGTATAAATAGTAAGGCTTTGCTATACCCAAACTTGCACCACCACCATAAACCCACCGTAATTCAACACCTCCCCAGTAAGGTTTCCGGTTCAGTTGTTTTTTCCAAAGCATACCAAAACGAAGTGTAAAAGCATCGTTCATTTTACCATAAACATAACTTTTTGAATTTACTACGTACGAGTTTATAAGACGTGCCTGCTTCCACGAACGCAGGGTTTGAAACTCAATTTCAAAAATACGGCTTTTAAAATATGATATTCGTTTGCCCCATCGGTACTGAACGCCAAGCCCCAGATTATGAGCAGTAACGCCATACGATTTTTGATATGTATAAAGGACTTTTACTTCGCTGGTGTCAACCTGTTCGGTATCAAACTGAGCATAACCGTTGATACCCGAAAGCATCAATAACATCAATAGAATGATATGTAGATAGTTGAACATGCACAATTAACCAGCTAAAATCAGGCCAAAATAACTATCTTGGTTCCTTGAAAAAAGACTAGTATTTTACCTCTTTTTGGTATTTATGAGCTTCGCCGTAAGCAGCACAACTGCTCGATGATTTGCACGAAGTCATAATTGCTACAGTAAATAAAAATAAGGAGACCAGAATTAATATTTTTTTCATAATTTTATAAAATTACTTTTTCGATGACAAAAATAACAGAGATTTTAGATATACAGCTAAAATATCTTATTTTTTCGCTGAAATATAAGAGATAAAGAAATGACAACAAACAATAGCACTTCGGTTGCTCCGAGAATTGAGGAAAGTTGGAAATTTGCTTTGGCTGATGAGTTTAATGCCGACTATTTTAAAAATCTGGTAACTTTTGTTAAGGAAGAGACCCGAAAGCATACCATTTATCCTGCCGGGAAGAATATTTTTTCGGCGTTTAACCATACTCCGTTAACTGCCGTGAGGGTGGTTTTGCTGGGTCAGGACCCCTATCACGGGCCGGGGCAGGCACATGGGTTGTGTTTTTCGGTGCCTGATGGAGTGCCGTTTCCCCCCTCGTTGAAAAATATTTTTAAAGAACTCCACAACGATATTGGAATGGATATGCCGCATTCCGGAAATTTAATCCCCTGGGCAAATCAGGGGGTGCTACTGCTTAATGCTACCCTAACCGTCAGGGCACATCAAGCAGGGTCGCATCAGGGCAAGGGGTGGGAACAGTTTACCGACCAGGTTATCAAAACCATTTCGGACCTGCGGGCAGGTGTTGTCTTTTTATTGTGGGGAAGGTATGCCCAAAATAAGGAGGCACTGATTGATACCAATAAACATTTTATTTTAAAAGCACCCCATCCGTCGCCTTTGTCAGCACACCGTGGGTTTTTTGGCAGTAAACAGTTTTCGAAAACAAATCAAATATTACGCGAAAACGGACTCCCTGAAATTGATTGGCACCTTGGATGATGGGATTTATTCGCTGTTTTCGGGTGTTTTATTAAAGTGAAAAGATTTAATCTTGATTTTGGATTTAATATGAATAACCCTGTACAAAGTGCAGGGAAATAAATAGATGAAAGAAATTATAACACTGAAAGGGTTAAACAAAATTTATTGAACCCCTCCCGGGGTTCTTAAAAATGGATTGTTTTAACCACCGGTTTCACCGATGGTTATTTATATTAAACCACTCCGTGGTTTGGTATTTGGGAAAATATATTTGCA
>JALVAQ010000411.1 GCA_027011095.1 Bacteroidales bacterium | reverse complement strand
ACCGATCATCCGGAGCTTTGGCACTATAACTTTGGCATGGAAAACCAAGGTTCAAAAACCATTCCGGCTATGGATAGCGATGGCAACATCTACTTTGCAATACAAAATAGCGAAAGCGATCCCATCACCATTTTTGCCATCGACAAAACAGGAAACGAACTCTGGAAGCAAACTTTTACCGGAGAACTGATCAGTCAGATAACCTGGCAGGAGAATCACCTCTATTTTTCAGGAAAAACATCCGACAGCGGCTCCACAACCTGGTGTCTTACCGACTCTGACGGTGAAACAGCCTGGGTAAACAGCACACAACAAAAAGGAGGCTGCGTGATGGCCGTATCGCACGATTACATTGTAACAGGAGCCTTGTCAGGAGGTTATATTACCGGTGATGAGGATACCTATGAGCTGGTAATTATGAACAAAACCGGTGAAAGACTAAACTCCATCAGTATTGGCAACGGTGTGGCCGCCATCAGCATTATTGGCAGCACCCTCTATTACATAACTAACCATCTTTCGGGTGGCGGATACGACAAAATACACCTTACTAAATTCAATCTTACTTCAGGAAGCGTTGAGTGGGTTCAGTCTTCAGGCAACGATGAAGAATACTGGCGTGTTGCCAGCCCCGATTTGGTGGTTGATAACAACAATAGGGTTTACTATGTAAGTCAGTTTGGCCTCAACGTAACCCTTCATATTATCAATCCTGACGGATCTGTTTTTAAAGAAATTATCCTTAAAGAGGTAAACGATGTTACCCTTACTCCATCGCTTGATGCGGATGGCAATATATACATTGGCGCTCCCGGATATCTTCAAAAGTACACCTCCGCAGGCGATCTTGTCTGGTCGTTTGAAGACTATAACTATACTTCGGCATCCATTAATGTTACCTATGCGCCGGTATTGGCTACAGGTGAAATGATTTATTACGGTGGCGAAGGGTTGTTTGCCGTAAAAACCTCCCCCGAGATGGCTTACATTGTTTATCCCGAAACAGGCTTTACCTCGCCGGGATATCCGCTTATCAACAGCAATGGTGATATTGTTACGGTGGGCAACGGCTATGTTAACTGCATTAAAGGTGACGGCCAACAACTGCAAAACAGTGTCTGGCCAAAGGTTTACCAAAACAACGGAAATACCTCAAGCAGATAAATTGTTTTAAACCAATTTTTATAAAAAAAACAAACAAACCGATGAATACAAAATCAATCTTAAGCAAATTAACTTTACCGTTATTATTAGTAACCCTGCTGTTTCAGGCCTGCGAACCGGGTGATTTGCCCAACAACGACAACACCAAAAACGACCGGCAAAAATGGGTCTATGATTTCAGCAACGTTATGGCAGCCTCGCTGTACAATCAGGTTCCCGCCATCGACGAAGATGGAAACATTTACCTGATGGCCGATGTTCAATCGGGAGGCGACATTATCAAGCTTTCGGCAGCGGGTGATGAGCAGTGGGTAAAATCGGAAAGCAGTTACCCTATGTCGAGAATAGCCTATGTTAACAACAGAGTTTATTACATTAACAATCAGGTATTAATCTGCCGTGATGCTGCTACCGGCGAAAAAGTATGGAACACCGAAGTTTCGGGGGCGCAAACTATTTTTGCCATCAATGGTAACAAAATATATGTTACCAGATTTGTTGACGAAGGGTTCCTCGGAAGCAACCATCTTGCAGCCTACAATACTGATGGATCACTTGTTTGGGAAACTAAAATAACCTTTTCCGAAACGGATACAGTTTCGTATGCCAATGCCATTTCGGTAAACGGAAACAACATTTATGTGGGTGTTCTTGCCGAAGTGGGCAACTCCGAATTTGGTATCATCAATTATGTTGACGAAGGCAATCAGGTATCGAAAAGCTGGACATGGTTGGCGCCGGGAGGCTTCTCGGTTGGTGGCGGATCGCCCAGAATTAAGGATTTTGCCATTGATGACAGTGGTAATCTTATTTTTGGAATGGAAAACAGTGGTGCAGAATATGTTTTTTCGGTAACTCCGTCAGGAACCGACAACTGGAGTGCTGCCACCGGCCTTTCAAAAATTATCTCCAACGTTTCGGTTGACGGCAACGGAAACTGTTATGTGGCCTACGACAAATGTGAAAAAATTGATAAAAACGGGATTGTGTGGTCCTCATCAGCCAAAACGGATTGGGATTACGAAAGCCTCTTTTCAAAGTCACCGGCCATTGACAACAACGGAAACCTCTACTACGTGGACCTTTCCACCATGTTGACGGCAGTTTCAGCACAGGGAGATAGCCTTTGGAGTCAGTATTACGGATGCAACCTGTGTAACGATCAATCGCACAACTTAACTATTAACCGCAATGGTGACATTATTGTTATTTCCAAAGCCGGCATTACCGCCTTTAAAGGAGAAGGCAACGGCCTTGCCGAAAATGGATGGCCCAAAGTGTTTGGAAACTATGGTAATACAGCAAGTAAATAGTTAATATCCAGTAAAATTAAAATCTGATGAAAAAGTTTTTGTTAATTTTTGTTTTCGGGATAATGCTCATCCCCACAGGTTGCAAAAAAAAGACTCCTGATACACCCGATCCGGAGCCACCAATAAGCCACGAGCCTGTTGTAACCGACAATGCCAAAATAATGGATGCCGCCACGCGAAATGCCATCAGCAGCATCGATACTACCAACTTTACTTTTACCTTTAATGCCGAAACCGATTTGCTAAAAAACCTGAAAGTAGGTGATGTGTTGGTTGACAGTTGCTCCGACAAAGCAGCCTACGGCTATTTGCGTAAAGTTACCGCCATTGAGGGCAGCAGAGGAAATAAAACCGTTACCACCGAGCAGGCAAAACTGTTTGACGTGTTACAACAGGGGAGCATTGATTTTAACTCGGGAAAGCTCACCCGTAACCGCATAAGCAGAATGGAACTGGCCAAAGGGGTAACCTTCCGTCAAAACAAAAACACCGATTTTACTGTTTTCGATTTCGATTACGATATGGATTTGGGTGATGGTGCCAACACCATTACCTTTAAAGGAAACACCTCATTAAGTATGGATGTGTTTTTTTACTTCGACTGGCATGTAACATTCAACCCCAACCCATGGATAGAGGTTGATAAATTTGAAACGGGCATTGAACTTAATCAAAGCGCATCGCTTAACCTCAATTCGCAGGCAGGGGCAACCTTATCAACCGGCGTTGTAAAACTTGCCTCCTTTTACTTTCAGCCCTGGGTGTTTAGTGTTGGCCCCATTCCGGTGGTTTTTGTACCCAAAGTCGATTTAATTTTACACGCCAACGGAACCGTTAGTGCCGAGTTTTCAACGGGTGCTTCCGAAGAGTTTGACGGCAAGCTTGGTGTACGCTACAAGCCTTCTACCACACAGCCCCCATTGCCACCCAACGATGGATGGGAACCCATTGCCGAAGCACCCTATTCGTACGATTATTACCCGCCGAGTCTTCAAATATCCACCAATGCCGAAGCGCATGTGGGTCCCGAAGCAAGCTTACTTATTTACGGTGTTATAGGCCCTTTTACCAACGTTACCGGCTGCCTTCAACTTGACGCCAGCCTGCACAGCGGCACCAATAACTGGGATATGGACTTTAACGTGGGTGCAAACGCCGAAGTAGGCGTTGAAATTGATATCCTGAATTTTGAACAGCGCTACTCCATCGAAAAATGCCTGTTTACTCAAAATCTGATGCATCTTGATAACGAACCCATGGGTACCGATATCTTTTTTGAACATCCCGACGACGGGCACTGGTACAGCCTTGGCAGCACCATAACCCTGAAAGCACGCACCACAGGCGACACCCCCTCGCAGGTAGATTTTTTACTGGATGGCTCCCTGCTTACCAGCGATACACAGGAACCTTACCAATACGACTGGAACACCTCAACATCAACCTACGGCGAACACACCCTTGTGGTTAACGACATAAAAGACAGTCAAATAATTGCATCCGATACCGTTACCATCAGCCTGTTAAATGCCACCTGGGAAACCATCGACTTAAGCAGCCTCGGACAAAGTAACGAAACCGTTAACCACGATGTATTTTTTGCAGATGAAAACAATGGGTGGATTGCCGGTGGCAGCCGCTACGGCTTATGGGGCTATCTGCTTAAAACCACCGATGGTGGCCAAACCTGGCAAAACACAGCTCCCCAGGATTTTACCTATGCCATTCATAAAATAGTTCACGATGGCAATGATATCATTGTAAATACAGCCGGAAATTATGTTTATATGGCCGGAGACTGGTCGAAAGATTACGGTTTTTATGATGATGAAGGCAACTGGATAATCACGTTTAATGACGGAGAGGTTTACGACATCGCGTTAAGCCCCAACGGATACCTTGAAACAATTTTTAAGGATTATATTTCCGAAACCTTTAGCATCGAAAATGCTGATGCGGTCACCCATAAACGGGTTGCAAGTTGTCCGATACCCTATAACGAATCAACCCCCTCCATCTATTTTCAAAACCTGAAGGGTATTGTTTACAACATAGTAACCAACAACAATCCGCTACGACAATATATTATGGTAAGCAACGATGGTGGCAACAGCTGGGAAACCAAAACCCTTAACGCTTCGGGCATTACCACTGAAGACCGTATTTACGGTGCCTACTTTATAACCGATGAACACGGATGGCTGGTTGGCCATGAAAGTCAGGGGTTTGCCACTGTGCTAATTACCAACGATGGCGGCGACAGCTGGGAAAAGGTGAATGTTGAAAATGCCTACTCGTTCAGTTCTGTTCAGTTTATTACCAACATAGAGGGTTACGCAACCGATAACTCCACCGATCTGCTCAATGGCGACCCGGCTTACAAGCTGTTTCATACAATGGATGGCGGTTATACCTGGGAACCCGTTGAAGTGGCCTACACCCAAATGCCCATGCTAAAAGTTAACTTTATAGGCCCATACCGGGGATACGCTGTGGGAAATGGCAGCGAAACCTATCGGTTTACAGTGGAAAAATAGTTTAGATTTGCATCAATAAAAAAACAACACATGAAAAAATCATTATTCACTTCGCTTTTTATTTTAACAGCCCTTTGGGGATTTTCGCAAATTACCATTACCAACGCCAACATTGCCCCCGAGGGAGTAACCATCATTCAGGCCAACGACACACTGCCTGACAGCTCCATTCAGCCCGGCAACAGCGGCGCCAACCAAACCTGGAACTTTTCGGCAGCAACCGCTGATTATCTTGATACGCTTTATACCGAACTCCCTTCGTGGACACCCTATGCCGATAGCTTTCCCAACGCAAACTATGTTATCAGGCAAACCTTTTCCGGCGACACCAGCTATGTTTTTGCCGACAGAAATGATGACTTTTTTGCAAGCTTAGGCTATGCCGGCAGCATGGACGACAGTAGCTTTGTAACTTTAGAAGTCATCCCGCAGGAAATAATAATGGACTTTCCGGTTGAATATGGCAACCAGCGCACCGAGAGTTTTTATTATCAGGAAACCATGGTTAGCACCATTCCCGGTACCGACTCGTTACGCTTTAAAACGGCCACCGAGAAATCGGTAGAAGTTGATGCCTGGGGAACCATTACAATGCCCAACGGCAGTTATAATTGTTTGCGTACCATAACCAACCGCACTGATTACGACAGCGTTTGGATTAAAATGGCAGGAGCCTGGACACTGGTATCTTCCGACACCACTTTTTCACTTAGTTATGACTGGTACACCAATGAAATTTTACCCGGTTTCGACCTGTTTTCGCTGGAATATACCGATGGTGTTGTTTCAAATGTTTCTTTCCTCTATGCAACACAGGTTGGAGTAAGCGAAAACAAAAACACAACGGCTGTTATAGCACCCAACCCGGTTAAAAATCATACCATTGTTCAGTTGTCGGAAAAAACAACCGGCACCTTAAAATTGTACAATCAATCGGGTATGTGTGTGGTTCAAAAACCTGTAAACGGTTCAACCGTTGCTTTGAGTCTTGAATCGCTACCCGCCGGAATTTATGTTGTTGTGGTTACCGATGCATCGAAAACCGGCAAACAGTTTACCGGAAAGTTGGTAAAACAGTAACAAAGAGTATTACTCATTTCATTTTCAGTTTTTATTAAATAAAGCTTGATAGAAATATCAATCTTATGGGTCAAACCAGAGATTGGCTCAATACAAGTAACCAACAGACTCAGAACACAATACGCTCGTTCAGATTTGCCTGGCAGGCAAATCTGAACGAGTTTGCAGTTAGTTCTTCTTGAGTGAGTATCTTTTTACATAATTTAATGCAGCTCAACACTACCTTCAGTTGTTAAAGTGCCCTTGTTTAGCACACTGCTTCCACCCGTACCGGAATGGCTATCTGTAAATTCAATATTCTTTAA
>JALVAQ010000410.1 GCA_027011095.1 Bacteroidales bacterium | reverse complement strand
TCATCCTGAAGCTGTTTTAGAAATTATAAAATCTATTCAATGGTATGGTAATCAATCAAAAAAAACTGAAGAAAAATTAAAAGAAGAATTGAATAGAGGTTTCTAAAGAATAATTTCTTTTCCACTTTCTTACCAGGAAAAATACAAAACCTATCGAGCTTATAAATTAAAATCCTTTCCTTTTTTAATTGTTTATACTTTACATTCTGATGATATTTTCATCTTGGCAATTTTCCATACTTCACACAATCCAAATATTTTAGAAAATAGAATAGGCTCAGTATAGTTCCCCGCACGCTCCCTCAGGTTTGCCCGTCCGAACGTGCTTCGGCACGGGCGAGCCTGCCCGACTACGTCATTCTGGCGGGTAACCTGAAAGTGTTTTTATTATCTTTGTTCATTAATTGAAAAATTATGCAATGAAAAACATAGCCATCGTTTGCGGGGGCAACTCAGGCGAATACGAAATATCGGTAAAAAGTGCGGCCGTGGTTGCCCGGCATCTTAACAAAGAAAAATACAAAGGATTTCTTGTGGTTGTTAAGGGTGAAAACTGGTTTTGGGAAGACGAAAACGGACAACGGCATTATATCAACAAAGATGATTTCAGCCTCAAAACAGGCAACACGGTTATTAAATTTGATGGTGTTTTTAATGCCATCCACGGCACACCGGGTGAAGATGGCAAATTGCAAGGTTACCTTGATATGTTAGGCATACCCTACACCTCGTGCAACACGACAACAGCAGCACTTTCGTTTGACAAATTTTTATGCAACCGGTTTATCAACTCCTATGGAATACAAACACCCAAAGCGCTTTCCTTTTTAAAGGGAGAAGCAATTAACAATAAGGATATTGTTGAAACACTGGGCCTTCCGCTGTTTGTAAAGCCGGCTCAAAGCGGATCGAGTGTGGGCGTTACTAAAGTTACAAAGACTGAAGAGCTGAAAACTGCCATCAATGAGGCGTGGAGTGTTGATGAACGTGTGATAATAGAACAAGCAATTGTGGGAAGGGAAATTGCCTGCGGGATGATTAAAAAAGGTAACGAGTTGTTGGTTTTTCCGTTAACGGAAATTGTGAGTAAAAAGGACTTTTTTGATTACGAAGCCAAATACACTGCCGGCATGGCAAACGAAATTACCCCGGCTGACATCAGCCTCGAAGCCGAAACCGACATAAAAACCCTTTCTGCATTTTTGTATAAACAAATGAACTGCAAGGGGTTTGTAAGATTTGATTATATTCTTACACCCGAAAACCTCTATTTTCTGGAAGTTAACTCCGTACCCGGCATAACCGAAGCAAGTATCCTGCCTCAACAAGCTAAAGCCTTTGGCCTCAGCATTGGCGAGCTGTTTGATATTGCTGTTGAACAAATGTTTTTATAAAATCAAACGCCATGACAAAAGAACCTTTTTCACCCTATCGCAATGCTTCTGGTAAGTTTATAAAAAACACCCTCTGGTGGTCAGGAGCATTTACCATAATAGTAATGATTGCGTTACGAATTATCGACCAATGGTTGACAACACCTGAGTCTCCCGCCGGAATGGTTGGCTTTGAACTGGCCGGCAACATTCACAACACGCGTATTATGATAGACAGCTGGGGCGAAAAGGGCAGGATAATGGCCGGTCTCAGCCTTGGCATCGATTTTTTATATATTGTTGCTTACAGCCTGTTTTTGGGATTATCTGCCTTTGCCATTGGCAAAAAATTACAAGGCCGCAGCAAACTGATGTCAAGGCCGGGATATTGGCTTTCGTGGCTGATGTTGTTCGCAGGTATTTTTGATGCCATCGAAAATTATTCGCTGATTGAAATACTTTCAGGAAACGAATATCAGCATTGGGCAACAACAGCTTACTATTTTTCCACCACGAAATTTGCCATCGTTATTATAACCCTGCTATACCTTGTTTTAGGATTGGCAACAATGTTAATTACAAAGCCCGCAAAAAATCAACCAGCTTAGCAGTAGCCCTGCCCCTGTGGCTGATTTTGTTTTTTACCTCGGGAGCCATTTCCGAAAATGTTTTATTGAACCCTTCCGGCAAAAATACAGGGTCGTAACCAAAACCTCCTACGCCTCTTTTGTCGGTAACGATTTCACCCTCTACTTTGCCTTCAAAAAGATATTCTTTTCCATCAAGTATCAACGAAATTACCGTTTTAAAGGCTGCTTTCCGGTTGGTTTGGCCTTGCATTTCAAACAACAACTTGTTTACATTGTCTTCGTAGGTTGCCTTTTCGCCTGCGTATCTGGCCGAATAAACACCCGGGGCACCGTTCAATGCTTCCACTTCGAGGCCTGTATCGTCAGAAAAGCAATCAACCTGAAATCTTTCAAAAATAAAATGTGATTTTTGAGAAGCATTTTCTGCCAGGGTTTCACCGGTTTCGGGTATCTCATCGTTAAAGCCCAGTTGGTTAAGGCTTATTATTTCAAAATCATCCGACAGGATATTTCTTACCTCGGACAGCTTATGTTGATTGTTAGTGGCAAAAACAATTTTTCTCATCTGTTTTATTATTGAATGTGGTTATTTACTATTTTAAAGAAAATACAAAAGTAAAAAAAGGCCCGTTCCGATGGCAATTCCGGAACGAGCCTAACCAAATTTCCTACCTTTGGTTTATGTTTTACTACGAACTATTTTAATTGTATAAGAATTTCTTACCTGCTTATTTTATTTTCCAAACGTTCCATTCGTTTTTTGAGCTGCTGTAACTCCGTTAATTGTTCCTTTAATTGCAATATGGTTTGGTTTTGTTGTTCAATGGTTTGATTTTGTTCTTCCATCTTTACCGTTAGTTGTTCATTTTTTCCGGCAAGCTGTTGAACCGCTTTCACCAAAGGTACAACAAATTCGCCATACGCCAACGAATACATATCTTTTTGATTATCGGGATGATGAATACCATCAAAATTAAACCCTGTTTCTTTTGCCGCTTGTTCCACCTCCTGAGCAATGAAGCCGGTGTGAACAATTTGACTGCTTTTTTTATGGTTTGCCACCATCTCGGGAGAATAGGATTCGCTTACCCCCATAAATTTATCCATTTTATCCAAATCCCAGGTGTAGGTTACGGGGCGCAGTTTTAAGATAAAATCCAACCCTGCAACGTTTTCATTGATATTTGTTTTAAACCTTCCGTCGGATGTGTTGTGCCAGGCTGAGTGCCCGCCAATCCAGCCCACATAACTGTCGCCAAGGCGGACTGCATTGTTTGTTGTAACCTGGGCATTGTACCCTAAGGCAGCACAGTTGTAGTAAGAGGAGCCTGTTTTTAGCGCATTTTTCCCAATGGCCGTATTACCGTAACCGGTAGTATTTTCATACAAAGCCATATAACCCAGTGCTGTGTTACCAAAGCCAATGGTGTTTGACAACAAGGTGTTTTTACCAATGGCCGTATTGGTTGCCGCTTCAAAATAGGCAGATGCTCCAACACCATTATAATATAATGCCGAATCGCCCACTGCCACTAATGAACTGCGTGTTGTATTGCTAGCCAGCGCAAGGGTTCCAACGGCAACGTTACTATTACCTGTTGTGTTTGCATTAAGAGCAGCCCAACCACAAGCCACATTGCTATACCCTGATGTGTTGAAGGCTAGTGATAAATTACCGTAACCAACATTATAATCCCCTGTATTCGAATAAAGTGATTGATAACCAGTTGCTACATTGTGACCTCCACTTGTATTTGAATATAACGATTGATAACCAATTGAGATATTATAATGTCCGATTGTGTTTAAATATAACGATTCATAACCACCGGCAACATTGTAAGACCCTGCTGTGTTATGATAGAGCGAACGATAACCGGTGGCTACATTGTAAGCCCCTGCAGTGTTTGAATATCCCGCCCGATAACCAATGTAAACATCTTGGTGATTAGCTAAATCATCCCCACTACCGGCACCATCTCCAAGAAACACAGATTTTCCTGTATTTTTAATATTAATTTTTCCATTATCCAATACCAGATACTCTGTTCCTCCCATCGTGAACCTGATTTTATCTTCGTTGGCATTTTTTTCAACCTGAATTAAGGTGTTGCTGTCGGCATCGTAAATTTCGTTTTGGACCAACGAATCCCAACTGGCAAGGCCATTGGCATCGGAGCGGAGCACCTTACCGGCTGCCGGATTACCACCGCTAATTTTAACTTGTCCATTTACTTCAAGTTTAGCGGAAGGGTTTTTTACGCCAATACCAACATTTCCGGATGAGAGCGTCGAACCTTCTCCATCTACTCCGGTGGCAAAAATCAGGTTCCCAAGGTTCATTTGGTAGCTTCCATATGCTGAGGGTGCTTCGATATTATACCCTATAACAATATTGTTTGAACCAAATACAATATTGTTTCCGGCAAGGTACCCTAAACCAATATTATTATCGCCGCCAACATTACTTTGTAACGCAGAATAACCCAAGGCAATATTTTTCTTTCCGTTTGTATTAGCTGAAAGCGCGTATCCTCCTGATGCCAGATTTTTTTCACCCGTTGTATTGTTAAAAAGCGCAAATATGCCACTGGCAACATTAAAGTTTCCGCTTTGATTGTAGTAAAGCGACTGAAAGCCATTGGCTACATTGTATGACCCTCCAATGTTTGAATAAAGAGCCTGACTACCATTTGCCACATTTTGAATCCCGTTGGTATTTGCATGAAGTGCTTGATTGCCATTGGCTACATTATTTTTTCCGGTAGTGTTTGACATCCCGGCATGGTAGCCGACAAAAACATTCTCATTATTAGTTAAATCATCCACAACGCCGGCACTATCGCCAATAAATACCGATTTACCCGTATTTTTCAGATTTATCCTGCCATTATCCAATACCAGATACTCAGTTCCTCCCATCGTAAACCTGATTTTATCTTCGTTGGTATTTTTTTCAACCTGAATTAAGGTGTTGCTGTCGGCATCGTAAATTTCGTTTTGAACCAACGAATCCCAACTGGCTAGGCCATTGGCATCGGAGCGAAGCCACTTGCCTGCTGCCGGATTACCACCGGTAATTTTTACTTGTCCGTTTACTTCAAGCCTCGCAGAGGGGAATTTAACACCAATACCAACATTGCCTGAGGAGATGTTATATGCTTCACCATCCACTCCGGTGGCAAAAATCAGATTACCAAGGCTCATCTGGTTGTTTCCGTTTCCCAATGGTGCATAAACATTGTATCCGATGAGAATATTTTTTGAACCTGATTGAATATTATTTCCGGTATATACTCCTAAAGCTATATTTTTATCGCCATCAGTATTATTTAGTAACGTATTTTTGCCTATGGCAATATTATCTCTTCCGGTTGAGTTATCTCCAAGACTATTTTCGCCAATAGCTAAATTATAGTCGCCCGATGTATTACTATAAAGCGCAGCTTGGCCTACGGCAATATTGGAGCTTCCGGTTTGATTATTGAAAAGTGCTTGATAACCGTTGGCTACATTAAGGCTTCCGGTTTGATTACTGGAGAGTGCTACCGAGCCATTGACTACATTGTAAGATCCGCTTATGTTTGAATAAAGAGCCAGATACCCATTAGCCACATTATATTTCCCATTGGTATTTGAATAGAGCGCTTTATAACCATTTGCAACATTTTTATTTCCAGTATTATTTGACATTCCGGCTTTATAACCAATAAAAACATTCTCATTATCACTTAAATCGTCTGCAACTCCGGCACTATCGCCTATAAAAACAGACTTTCCATTCCCCGAAAAAGTTAACTGTCCTTTTTGGGTGAGCCTCATTTTTTCCAAATTATTAATACGAAAAACTAAATCTTCGGCATCAGTAGTTCCAATAAAGTCGGTAACAGGATTGGTTCCTGAATTACCAGTTAATCCCCAGCTATTTCCCTGAACTTCAATATTAACCCAAGACATTCCGTTAAAATAATAAAACCCTTTGGTATTATCAGTTTGAAAAACCATTAATCCGGTTGCCGGCGAAGAGATGCTTTCGCGTTGCTGTTGTGTCATCCTCGGAACCAAAAGCCCTCCGGTGGTTGACGAAACATCAAGCATAGCCGATGGATTGGCATCGGCACCCGTACTATTTATAGCCACCTGCGCATTTAATGACAACGACAAACCGATAAAAACCACCATCGGCAACAAAGTAAAATAACGTATTGACCTTTTCATTTTGTAGTATTTAGTGATTAATACTACAAAACAAAACTATTGTCGCTGGTAATTTCTCTGTACAAGGTATTAAAAAAGGATGCACCCATATATAAACAGATATTAAAAAAGGATGCATTTCAATTTTACTAATCTGTTTATGTGGTATTTAAACTAAATAACTCAGGTTCTAAAACTTTTTTAATAAGTATTCATCATTCTTGGGGTCAATGGCTATTTTGAAATG
>JALVAQ010000409.1 GCA_027011095.1 Bacteroidales bacterium | reverse complement strand
GTATAAAATATTTCATAAAACAAAAATAATTTGCCCTGAATTTCAGTTAATATGGAACGACTGAGAAAACAGATAGGATTATTCAGATTTGCCGTAAACCTGAGAGATACTGTGGTGTATTATTTTTTGTAGCACCCGGAATTTGTAGCAACAACTTCTAATAATTACTTGTCTGATAACTGTAACCAAAAACAATCAAACCACCCCCTACTCACTTACCACAATCCTGCCACCCTGCGAATGAGCTGTAAACTCAGGTGCATACAGACATTGGATGGTTGCCAGACCTACAGGGAAAACTCCTTGCTGTGTCAGGAAAACAGGATATTCCAGCACATAAGTGCCTTTGTTCAACCTGCGAAAGAAATAGTTTGATGAGGCGTCTTTGTTGTTCAAATAATAGCTCAGGCCGTTACCGTATTGGTACCCTGACCGCTGATTGGTAACCTCCATTCCGGTGGCGCGAACATCTTTTAATTGAACAAAATCCATATCACGGTCGGTGCGGATGACTAACCGTACAACAATTTTATCGCCCGTTTTTAAATTTTTTCCGGAAGCAGCTTCCAAAACAGGGCCGCTGTCAGTGAGCGTTTCCACATACAATTTCTTTTCAACATACAGCGGCGATTTGGAAGCGATAACCTTGTCAATGTCCTCAAAATATTGCCAGTAGGCTGCTCCCCAGGTAATATGGTTATTGGGGTTATTAATCTCAATATCACCCATGGAGTATTTAACCTCGCTGCCGGGCCACGATTGTTTAAAATACCCTGTACCCGCCTCCTGTTTTTCGGAATCCATTACCAAAGGCTTCCCTCCCATTTTGAGGGAAACAGGTTTTGTTTCGGCAAGGAGTGCGCTTTTACCGGTCATCAGCAAAGCATAAACCGCTTCTGCCGTAGCCGAAGAGGTTGCCCAACGTTCCGTTTGCTTTTGTTTAAGCAGCCAGATTTTCATTTTGTCGATGTTTTGTGGATTGTAATTCATCCGGCTAAAGGCTTCAATAATCATTGTCTGCGTTTCAACCGGTGCCTGATACCAGTACCAACCCCGGTTCGAACGCCAATACATACCCAGTTCATCGCTGTACAACGAACGCTCTTCCAACGACCTTAAAATGGCCTCGGCTTCGTTGCGGCTGCCATTTTCAAACAATACAACGGCAATCATGGCTTGCAGGTAATTGTTTTCCTTAAGCCAGTAATTTTTAGCCTGTCCAAGGTAATAATTGTATGCCTTTTGATTTTTTTTCTTTACAGGATATCTGTTGTTCAACAATGCCCTTGCATAAAGATATTGAATTTGCATATTACCGATATGCTTGTCGGATAATTTAACCTTCGGCTGTTTTTTCAGCGCATCATAATCTTTTTTCAGGGTTCTGTCAAGATACGAAACCGCCTTCGACAACATGGTTTTTACACCGGGGGTTTCAAAAGTAACCACCCCTTTATCAAGCAGTTTTGCCATGCCAAGCACAATTTGTTGGGTTACATAACGGTCATCGTACATGCCGTTAAACCAGGGCCAGGCACCCGAGCCGCGTTGCAGCTGCTTCAATTTATTCAGGGTATAATTTTGACGGTTGTTTAAATTATTCAAATCAAACAGCAGGGCAATTCTTCTTTTCTGTTCACTTTCGTTTTCGGCTTCCAAAACCCAGGGGGTCTCCTCCAAAACCGTATTTTTCAGTTCCCGGTTTTTTTGCAATGCCGACAAAAAAGCATCCGGTGAGTTGTGTTTCCAACTTTCAACAACGGTTTTTATACGGGGATTGCTGTTTACAATCCATCCCGACAGGGCATTGGCAAACCACGCCCGAAACAGAGAAGAGGCACTTTCGTTGACAGGATTAGCCATATACGGCAGTGCCTGAATGGCATACCAGGCCGGATTGGAAGTAAACTCAAGGGTGTATCTGAAATTTTTAAGTGTAGAAAGTGATGCCTTTTTTCGCTGATTAACTAATCTGGAAAACTCATATTTTTTATGTCCGTGGGCATTTACATACATGGGCATGGTTTCGGTAACCAACACGCGATTGGTAAGTACCGGTATCACCCTCTCCTCGCCATCTGAAAAACTTTCCGAAGCAGCTTCAATGTGATAAGCCAGCAGGTTTATGTCATCGGGAATGGCTATTTGCCAACTTACTTTCGCACTTTCGCCGGCTTGTAGTTGCAGGCTTCTTCCGGTGGCAATACGTGAGACAAACGGGTTTACCTTTTTGTTGGTGAGCGGGTCGGTAAAAAACAGGTTAATCCTTACCTTTTGTGGCTTTTTGGAAAAATTGGTAACTCTGGCCGAAAACATAAGTTTATCGCCCTGCCTTACAAACCTTGGCACGTTGGGCATCACCATCAGCTCTTTATAAGCTTTAAAACTCAAGGTTTTGATATCGGAACTCAAATCACTTGTATGTGCCAACATCATCAGTTTCCATTGTGTAAGCGCATCGGGGGTGGTAAAACTAAACACCACCGAACCGGTTGAATCGGTATGCAACTGCGGATAGAAAAAGGCTGTTTCACGAAAATCGGTTCGTAAAACAACAGGCTGTTCATTTCCGTTTGATTTTGGAGGAGCAGGGGGTAGATTAACATTTTGATTGGATGAAGAGGAGGTTTCTTTTTGCTCCACATCCATCTCATCGTTAACCACCCCGGTTTTAACCATTCTAACAGCACTAAGTCCTCTTGCCTGACCTGCAATGCTATACAAAATATTGTCATCGTTATTAAACTGCGCACCAAACCAGTTAATCACCGGCGGTGTAATAACATACTCTTTTAAAAAATTGCGTTTGGGAGAAGCAATTCGTGTATAGCCCGCAACCGGAAATTGCCGGGCACTCCAGCTGTTTCCATAACGATATTGATGGAATAAATCAAAATTCCACCCGTGGCTCTTTATCTGATCCAATGATTCATCGTACATGGTAGCCAACAATTCAGCCGCCACCTTGTCTCCTTTATATCCGCTGATTTTAATGCGCCAGGTCTCTTTGTTACCCGGTGTAAGATGGTTGCGGCGCGTTTGCAGTTGGATGTTTAGCTTTTTATTGGAAAAGGGCACGTTTATATTTTTATCAAACGCATATCGCCGATTGTTTTTTACCGAAAACAGGTTGATTTTTATCCCTCCGCGCCACGATTCCTTAATGGCAATGGGAATAGTCAGCTGCTTATTATTAAGCTTAATCCAGCGGCTTTCAACAAGGGTATCCTTTACGGTCAACTCATAATGTATTCTGGTGCGTTTTTCGGAGGAGGCAACCATCAGGTTAACTGTTTCGCCCGGCTCGGCAGTGGTTTTTGAAAGTGTAGCCCAAAACTGTTTCCCGGCTACGGGTTTCCTGCTTTTTGAGTTGTAAAGCAGACTGATGGCGCTGTCGGAAACCGGATTACCGGATTGGCCATCGGTTTTAAATACAAACTTATAATAACCCGCTTTTAACGACTGAAACAGAGATTCCGACAAGGTGGTATCGCCCTTCCAGGAAAGCTTTTGCGATTGAACCAATTGCTCATTCCAGTTTTCCGGATTTGCTTCTCCTTTATAAGCTATCTGTGGAAAAGAGGCTTTATATTCCTCGTGGCTCATAAGGTAAATATCGGGTTCACTCCAAAGTCTTTTTACAAAAACCCTGTCGGGTTGATGCAAGGCATAAATCTTCAATTCACCCGAAACCGGTAAAGGCTTTCCTGCTGTGTTGGCAGCAGCAATTTTTAGGGTTGGCCGGCTTGCTTTGTCCATCTCATCATTAACATCTAACGAAACCCAAAGCTCACGGTTACTGATTTTTATGGCAGTGGTTCCGGAATGAACCTCACCTGTTATATCGGTTACATCGGCATAAACAGAAAACTGTGCCGCCTTAAGGATATCATCGGGAACCGCTTTAAACGTTACCGAAAATTTTCCGTTTTCATCTGTTTTAAGCTGTCCGTTGGTTAAATCGGTTTCCTGCGAAATATTGTAACGATACCAAAAATAGGGCATGGGCATATAGTTTTGCCGCGTAACCCTGTAACTGACTTTGGCACCGGATACCGGTGAACCGTTAAAATATTCAACCTTCCCGGTAATGGTAACCGCATCGTTGTATTTATATGCACCTGTAAGGGTATCAAAAGTTACCAAAAAGGTGGGACGCTTGTACTCCTCAACGGAAACGGAAACACTGCCCTTTGAGGTTTGTAAACGCCAGTTGCCGTTTAACATTCCGGTGGGAATAACAAACGAACCGCTAAAGGAGCCGTATTCGTTGGTTGAAACTTCCAGCGAAGCCACCTCTTTGTAATTGGCGTTTTTAAAACTTACTTTGGTTTGATAATTTTTTAATACTGAATAGTTATTACCCGTGTGCTCAACCACAATCCCTTTAAAATAAACCGTTTGTCCTGGACGATAGATGGAGCGGTCGGTAAAAAGATGAACATTAACCACAGGCTTTGAAGAGGCATTGCCATACCTGTAAAGGTTACCTGACCGGTAAAGCGTATCCGAATTTTTGGTTAGCTGAACAATATAATAATACCCATATCCTATATCGCCGGAAAAGACAGCGAATCCGTTTTTATCGGTAACAAATGTCCCCGATTTAATAAGCTGATAATTTCCGTGCCTGTATTTCCCGTAAAAAACCGTTCCCGTAACCCCCTCCACAGCGGCACCTGTTTTCCGGTTTAGAACAAGAAACTGTGTTTGGTTTTCAGCAGGCTTGGTAACATAGCTCAGCCCGGTAACATTCACAAAGCTGCTTCCGAACAGTTTGCTTGCGTTAAAATTTTTATCAGCCGATACGTAAATAAAATAACTTCCCAACGGCAGGCCTTCCATTTTAATCTCTGTAGAATGGGGCATAAAGTCAGTGGCTTCGGGCAATTTGACCTCTTTAATTCCACGCCCGGGGGCAGACAAGTATTCATTGTTTTTTATCCACTCGCTGAGGCTTTTATTAACATCAAGCATCACCTCCTGTGTGTTAATTCTTACAATTTTATAGTAGAGGTGCGATATGTTTTTAAAATCAACCTTAACCAAAATGGGCGTTTCGGGAAGCTGCTGCTTTTCCGTTTTTATGGAAAGTGCAGGTTGCTCAATGCTTGCTATAAGGTTTTTACAATTATTAACAAAGGGCGCGTTGGGATAAAGTTTGATAGCCTCACCACATATATTACGAGCTATAATTAAAGACGAATCGGAGTTGGATGCAGAACCGATTTTAGTTTGAGGCACCACTTCACCGGTTTTATAACTTTCGGCCAGCTGCCATGCAATGCGTACCGATACATCATAGGATTGATACTTATTATACAGTTTTTGTAAAAGTGCCCTTACCTCTTCGGTTTTTACCCTGTATTGATTTTTGATAAAGGCAATACGCTTTAAATCCAAATCAACCAAAACGAATGGTAAAGTATCGTTTAAATGCTGTTTTATGAGATGTTGATAAATTATTAAAACCTCATTATCAGTGGTGTTTGGCTTAATATTTACATTAACAAACTCCTTAGCGGGAACCAACAGCGAATCGGATAAAGCGGAGGTGGTTTGCTCAAAACCAAAGGTGTGATAATCATTTTCTGAAAAATAATGAACGGCGCGCATAGCCAACAAATCATATAAAGTGGGGCTATACTGAACGCTTGTGCTGTCGGCAAGCTTTATAATAGCTTTGTATTGGGTAAGAGAAATGTTTGCAAGCGAATCTTCAGGCTGTAAAGAGTTTAAATATAAGGTTTTAATTTTATTGGCAAACTGAACCGCATCCCAGGTTTGGGGATCATCATTGGATTGTAGCAACTGTTTTCGATGTAATATTTTATACCTGTTTTGCGAAAACCATGCCTGATACAATTGCGCTGCAAGTGAGCTGATAATTTGCTTTTGCGGTATTTCGGTAGTAGGAATAAGTTTTTCAAACCGGGTGGCAGATTGCAGCATATAATCCTCTTCAAAGGTGCTTTTTAAACTTACTTTATAAATGAGTGCTTTCAGCTCCTGTGGATTGTTTTGTTCTATTTTAGCAATCTTAAATATTTCGTCAACCACCTTTAAAGCCGATTTAGGCCGTCCGTTTTTTTGATAGGTTTCAACCTTTTTCCAAAGCTTATCATAGTTATTGTTGGTTGGCATTAAAGCGGTTAAAACAATTATAAGCGTAAATGTTATTAAAAGAATTGCTGATTTTTTCATGGAAAAAATTTTTTGTAACAGTTATAAAACGTAATTTTTTAATTGTATTGTATTTCTAAAACCGGTTTTGTTGTAAGGCTTTAGAAGGGTGATTTACAATAATGGTGCCATGGATAAGACAGGAAAGGCGAAATTTGAAGGAGGGGAGGAATGAGTCCTTTCAGGTAGAGGTTAGCTTGTGAGTGAAGACCCGAAAGGTCGAATAGTGATATATAAACCAC
>JALVAQ010000408.1 GCA_027011095.1 Bacteroidales bacterium | reverse complement strand
TTGGGGTAAATTTGCTCAAACTCCTGCTGAGCCACATTTACAATTTCACCGGTATGATTGAATAAAATAGCACGATTACTGGTTGTTCCGGCATCGAGTGAGAGGATGTATTTTTGCATGATTTCAGGTTTTTTTGTTAATATAATATGGTTGCCAACACTTTTAAAACAGCATTGAGCTTGTTTTCGTCGGGTATGGCACCGTCAATCCAATAAATTTTTGTACCCTTTTTTTCCATTCTTCTGTACCAGGTCATCTGCCTTTTGGCAAACTGGTGGATGGCTGTGTTAAGACTCGAAAACATTTCGTCATAGCCAATCTGGCCGGTGACGTAAAGTGTTAACCATTTGTATTCCAGTCCGTAAAAAGTGAGTTGCTCGGGCATTAGTCCCGTTTCTATCAAATGCTCCACCTCTTCAATCATACCATGGTTCAATCTGAAAACAAGTCTGTCGGTGATGCGTTGTCTTATTTCCTGCCGTTCGTACGAAATACCAAAAATAACCGCATCGATGACCGGCATATCAATCACTTTGTCAGGATTAAGCTTTTCGTATTCTTTAATTTCAATGGCTCGTATAATTCTGTTCCTGTCGATAAGATCGGTGGTGTTGTGAAGGTTACCGTAACTTTTCAGCTTTTCTCGAAGTTCATCGTCTGTCAGCCTGTCCAGTTGCTTTCTTAAAAAGCTGTCTTCCGGTACCGATGTCAGTTTGTATCCGTTTAAAACGGCATCAAGGTAAAGTCCGCTTCCTCCTGCTAAGATGGGTATTTTGTCGCGTTTTACAACATCATTAAAGGCTTCGGAGAAGTGTTTTTGATATTCAAAAATATTGTATTCATATCCGGGGTCAACAATATCAATTAAATGATAAGGTACTTTTACGCCGTTAAAAACGTAATCTTCAAGGTCTTTGCCTGTGCCAATGTCCATGCCCCGGTACACCTGCCTTGAGTCGGCACTAATAATTTCGCCGCCAATGGTAGCCGCCAGGGCAGCAGCCAGTTTTGTTTTTCCTGTGGCGGTGGGGCCGAGTATGGTAATAAGATTTTTCATTGCTTCGATGAACAAATTTAGATTATTTTTGCAGCCTAAAACAAATTATGGGAAGAATTTTAGCCATCGATTATGGTCAGAAGCGAGTTGGCATTGCTGTTACTGACGAATTAAAGATGATTGCCACCGGATTAAAAACGGTTCATGTAAAAGATATCTTTGATTTTTTAAAAGATTATCTTCAAAAAGAACAGGTTGAAACCATTGTGGTGGGCGAGCCTAAAGATATGATGAACAGGCCTTCCGATTCGTCAAGGTTTATTGAACCTTTTGTTAAAAAGTTAAAGAAAACTTATCCTGATTTAAAAGTGGACAGGTTTGACGAACGGTTTACTTCGAACATGGCGCACGATGCAATGCTTGCCGGAGGCTTGAAAAAGAAAAAGCGGCAGGACAAGGCGTTGGTTGACACCGTTAGTGCCACTATTATTCTTCAATCATACATGAACTCCTTAACCGGATTTAATAGTTAAAAAAATGATGTTACCAATAACGGCATATGGCCATCCTGTCTTGAAAAAAAAAGGAGAGGAAATTACAAAAGACTACCCTGACCTGGATAAGCTTATTGAGGATATGTACGAAAGCATGTATTATTCAAATGGTGTGGGTTTGGCAGCACCACAGATAAATAAATCTATCAGGCTTTTTGTTATTGATGCCACTCCTTATGAAGAACAAGACCCTGCGTGTAAAGATTTTAAACAGGTGTTTATTAATGCAAAGATTGTACGTGAAGAGGGTGAACCGTGGGAGTTTGAAGAGGGCTGCCTGAGTGTGCCAGGAATTAACGAATATGTTAAACGTCAGCCGGTTATTTATATCAGCTACTACGATGAAAACTGGAATTTCCACAAAGAAGAAAGGTTTGATGCCATGCCCGCCCGGATTATTCAGCACGAATACGATCACATTGAGGGAATTGTTTTTGTGGAACGGTTGCCGCAAATAAGAAAGATGCTGCTTAAACGAAAACTGTCTGATATTACCAACGGCAAAGTAAGCCCCGGTTATAAAATGATATTTCCAAAAAAACGACCTAAACGATAGAACTTATGAAAAAGATATTTTTGTTTGTAATGGCAGCGCTGTTGATGGTGGCTTGCCAGTCAACCGGTTCCAAAAAGGATAAGGAGGTTAAAACATTAACTAAAAAAGAGCTTCTGCAAAAAATTAATAAGGCGGAAACGGTTCTGTTTTCCGACAGCCTTGCTTCGGGAATTGATAAAAAAAGTGCTCTGGCACTGGCTTCCGATTATCAATCGTTTGCCACAAGGTTTCCCGATGACAGTTTGGCGCCCGGGTATTTATTTAAGGCTTCTGATATTTTAATGAATATGAACCGTCCGCAGCAAACCATTTTTATTTTTAACAAGATAATTAATAAATATCCTGACTTTGATAAATTGCCAACTTGTTATTTTTTGCGTGCTTTTGTTTACGATGATCAGCTAAAGGATTATAAGGCTGCTAAAAAATATTACAACGAGTTTCTTTCAAAGTTTCCCGACAGCGACTTTGCCGATGATGCACAGATGTTGCTTAATAACCTCGGTAAGTCTCCCGAGGAGTTGATTAAGGAGTTTGGTGGCAAATAAATAGCTGCCATGTTTATCCCCTCGTTGCAATGAGCCAACGTTGGTAAAGTGTGCGGGGGCGAAGAAGCCTGGCTGGAGGTTCTGTTCGGGCAATCCCATGCAGACAAACAATTACTTTCATGTTACAGATCGCTTCACGCCACCGCCATGCCCTTCGCTTCTGTTCGCGATGACGTGGATTGGTAGTTTTGGACTTAATAACTACGATGTCTACCCCCTCGTCATTGCGATGAGCCGGCGTTGGCATAGCGTGTGGAAGCGAAGAAGCCTGCCCGGATTACTTTAGTTGGACGGGCAATCTCAACACTGCACTTTGAGGCTGACTTAACGCTACAGATCGCGCTTCACGCCACCGCCATGCCCTTCGCTTCTGTTCGCGATGACGAGGGTTGGTGGTTTTGGGCTTCATAACTATAGCGTCTAGACCTTCGTCATTGCGATGAGCTGCGTTAGCATAGCGTGTGGAAGCGAAGAAGCCTGTCCGGATGTTTCTGGTCGGGCAGGTGCTTTTGTAAAATCTTTATTCATGTTTTGATTGGACTTTTTTTGTTTTCATTAACTTTGATGCCGTCTAAAAACTTACCTGATTATGAAACTTGGTGGCCACGTTTATTTAATGACTAACAAAAACAACACAGTAATTTATACAGGAGTTTCAAGTGCTTTACGGAAAAGAGTTCTTGAGCATAAAACAAATAAGTATGATAAATCGTTTACTAAGAGATATAAATGTCATAAGCTTGTGTATTACAAGTGGTATCCGACAATCATGGAGGCTATTGCAAGAGAAAAGCAAATTAAGGCGGGTTCGCGAGAAAAGAAAGTTCAGTTAATTAATGAAATGAATCCCGACTGGAATGATCTTTTTGATGACTTGGATGTTGTATGATATAGGGTTTCTAAGAGAATCATCCTTTTCAAGTTACAGATCGCTTCACGCCACGGCACTGCCCTTCCCTTCTGCTCGCGATGACGAGGGTTGGTGGTTTTGGGTTCAATAACTATTATGTCTACCCCCTCGTCATTGCGATGAGCTGCGTTGGCAAAGTGTGTGTGTGGCGAAGAAGCAATCCCCTACTAACAAGTAACTACTTATCACGTTACAGATCGCTTCACGCCACGGCACTGCCCTTCCCTTCTGCTCGCGATGACGAGGGTTGGTGGTTTTGGGTTCAATAACTACTATGTCTACCCCCTCGTCATTGCGATGAGCTGCGTTGGCAAAGTGTGTGTGTGGCGAAGAAGCAATTCCCTACTAACAAGTAACTACTTATCACGTTACAGATCGCTTCACGCCACCGCACTTTCCTACCTTTACGGCATGCAGGCCTTCACTTCTGTTTGCGATGACGAGGGTTGGTGGTTTTGGGTTCAATAACTATTATGTCTACCCCCTCGTCATTGCGATGAGCCGGCGTTGGCAAGGTACGGGGGAGGCGAAGAAGCTTGTCCGGATTACTTTTAGTAGGACGGGCAATCTTAATACTATACTTTGAGACTGACTTGATGTTACAAATCGCTTCACGCCACCACTATGCCTTTCCTTCTGTGTACGATGATGAGGGTTGCAACTTTGCTACTTTAACTTAGCAAGGGCGTCTTTAATCCTTTTAACGGCTTCAATAATTAATTCGTTGGAAGTGGCATACGACAGTCGAACACAATTTGGTGAGCCGAAAGCTTCGCCCGGAACAAGGGCAACATGTGCTTTGTTGAGTAGATACATGCAGAGGTCGTTGCTATTGGCAATAACTAATTCACCATCCTTTTTGCCAAAATAGCTGCTTACATCGGGGAACAGGTAAAAAGCCCCATTGGGAATGGTAAGCTTTATGCCGGGTATCTCCTTCATTAATTTTATTAATAAGTCTCTCCGGCCTTTAAAAGTTGCAACCATGTTTTTTACCTCTTCCGATTGTGAAGGCTCCACCTGCATAGCACTCAATGCAGCCATTTGCGAAATGGTTCCCGGCCCCGAAGTGTATTGTCCCTGAAGTTTAACAAGTGCATCTGCCAAAAACTGTGGGGCAGCAACGTAGCCTATTCTCCAGCCTGTCATGGCAAAGCCTTTTGATACACCATTGACCACAATAACCCTATCGTTGATGGCTTCAAATTGTGCCAGGCTTTCGTGCTTACCGCTAAACAAAATCAACTCATAAATTTCATCGGAAACAATTACAATGTCGGGATATTTTTCAAATACTTTGGCTAGCGCTTTCAACTCTTGTTTGGTATAAACCGAGCCGGTTGGATTACTTGGTGAGTTGAATAAAAAGGCTTTGGTGTGTGGTGTAATGGCGGCTTCCACCTGCTCGGGGGTTACCTTAAAATCGGTTTCAATGTCGGCATCAATAAAAACGGGTGTGCCACCGGCCATTTTTATCATCTCAGGATACGAAACCCAATAGGGTGAAGGAATGATAACTTCATCGCCTTTGTTTAACAAAATCATAAAAATGTTGGTAAGCGACTGTTTTGCTCCATTGGATACAATTATTTGTGAGGCTTTGTACTCTAGTCCGTTATCTCGTTTAAGCTTGTGGGCTATGGCTTGTCGGAGTTCTAAAAATCCCGGTACGGGTGGATAGTGTGTAATGTTGTTGTTGATTGCAGCAATGCCGGCCTGTTTGATGTTTTCAGGCGTGTCGAAGTCGGGTTCTCCAATGCTTAAGGTAATAATATCTTTTCCCTGAGCCTTCAGCTCGCGGCTCTTGCGTGTCATTTCTAAGGTTGCCGATTCCGAAAGGCGTGTTATTCTGTCGGATAATATATTCTTGTTCACAATGCTGTATATTTTGGTAAAAGAAAGCAAATATATAACATTACTTTTAAGTAACTACGGTTTTGCAGCTAAGGGTTTTGCTGAATTTATTAGTTTTGTTTTTTTATTGTAAAACAGCACAAATGGCAAATTCAATTGTTCGGCTTTCGGATGTTTCGGTATATCAAAAAAACAAACTGGTTTTAACCCATGTTGATTTGGTGATAAACGGTGGTGAATTTGTTTATCTGATAGGTAATACCGGTAGTGGAAAATCGAGTTTGATGAAGATTATTTATGCCGAGTTACCCTTGGAAGAGGGGAGTGGTGAAGTGTGCGGGTTCAATCTTAAAAATATTGAAGCAAAAAAGTTGCCCTATTTGCGAAGACGTCTCGGAATTGTATTTCAGGATTTTCAGCTGTTGATGGACAGAACGGTTGAGGAGAACCTTAAATTTGTTTTAAAGGCTACCGGATGGAAGGATAAAAAGAAAATTGATGAACGAATTTTGGATGTGCTTGATGAGGTGGGCCTTGTAGCAAAGCTAAAAGCCATGCCGCATCGTTTGTCGGGTGGCGAACAACAGCGTATTGCCATAGCCCGTGCGCTGCTAAATCACCCTGATATTGTACTTGCCGATGAGCCTACCGGAAATTTAGACCCGGAAACATCAAACGGAATCATGCGGTTGCTGTTTTCTATTTGCGAATCGGGACGAACTGTAATTATGGCCACACATAATTACAATTTGATACATAAGTTTCCGGCTCGTATTGTAAAATGTCAGGAGGGTACCATTTTCGAAACAAAAAATAAATAGCGATTACAATTAAACCAATTAGCCGGCTTAAAAAAAGTTTAAAATATTTTTGAAAAATATTTGTTCAATTAAAAAAAAAATTACTTTTGCAATCCCATTTGAGGGAAGTTCATTTAAACACGTTGGTCTGGTAGTTCAGTTTGGTTAGAATACCTGCCTGTCACGCAGGGGGTCGCGGGTTCGAGTCCCGTCCAGAC
>JALVAQ010000407.1 GCA_027011095.1 Bacteroidales bacterium | reverse complement strand
GTTGTTGGGGCAGTACAATCCTGATGCCGGTTTGATAATTCCCTTTTCAGAAAATGCAACCATAACAACCAGCTCGGGTACCAATAAAGCCTTTATAATCGATAGAAATAAAAACAGTTTCTGGGAATCGGAGAATCCCTTGCCCGTAAACTACATTCGGCGCAACGACTTAAATGCTTTTAAAACACAAGCTTTATATACAACCACTCAAAATATTAATTATGCTGTGGATGGCGACATCAATACAAAAATCACCATTAAACACCAACCGCTTGTTATTCGGTTTAAAAAGCCACATTATTTTCATTTCTTATCGGTAAAGTACAACGCCGGTCAGGCTGTCAACATGATAATTGGCTTTGGTAAAGACTCTGAAAAAAACATTGTCTTAAAACCGGAAAATAGTTATCAGCTTCAAAAAATTACTGTGAACAAGTCGGTTCATTACATTAAATTATTATGCGACAAACCCTATAATCTTTTTGAAATTGCCGGTCTTTACACTGCGCCAACCGAATTTGTTTTGTTGGATTTTGGTAAGCCCAAACCCGTTGGCCAATTGCTTATACGGGCGCTTAACGATGAAAGAGTTACAGATATTGATGTTCTTGGCGGAAACAATTTAACTTCACTTAAAAAACTTTTCTCAATCAATCCCACAGCCATTCCTCTGATACCTTACTTGTTAGATGCACAGGAAGAGATGAGGTACGTTAAAGTTGTTTTTCATCTTCCCATCCACGATTATTACAAGGTAAAATTGTGGGAGTTGGATGTTTACGACTACTACGGTTTATATGGTGCGCCGTACAAAGCCCGTGCTTCAAAGCAAACCTATGGTAAATCTTTTGGTATAAATACTTTTTGGGGATGGGGCTATAATGTTTATTCCGACCGCATCCCAAAGGATAAAGGCTCCCGGGCATTTAATAAATTATGCACCTTGGTACGCAACTATCACCGGTTGGACTGGGACATTAAATCCCCGAATCAAATACCGGCTTACAGTAGTATGAATGGCGCAAACGGAACTACCACATTGCCTCGGTTTAATTGGGACAGAGAATACAGCGACTGGCAAAAAGCAGGGTTTGCGATAGATGTAACCATTTTGTTTAACAACAATCTGTTTCCTGATACCCTGTGGAAAAACCCCTATCGTGAAGGCTTAAATTTAGGGAAAAGTTTTACAACCCACTTTGTAAAAAACAAAAAGCTAATAAGTCAAATTGAAGTGGGGAACGAGCCTTGGGGTTACAATACAGCCACCTATAAGCATATTCTTTCGGGGTTTGCCGATGGCACACATCAAACCTCCAACATATCTGTTTTGCCTTGTGCGCTTCAGGCTTACGATCCCCATCCCGATGCCAACAATTACATAAAGCAATATCTTGCCAAAAGCAACCTGCCTAAAATTGACGGGTTAAACACCCATGTTTACAACTATATTTTTGATAATGATGGCATTTTTACAGCCATAAACCCTGAAGATCCGCGAGCGGAAATTTGGTCGGTTAACAATTTGCAACGATATCGAAACGCAAACATGCCCGGAAAAGATATTTATGTTACCGAATTTGGTTACGATAGCGATGGCGGCGGCGAAACCTGTACTCATTCGGTTTGTCTGCCTGAAAAAGTTCAGGCCATCTATGCAATTCGGTCGGCACTTATTTTACAAAGGCTGGGTGTAAAGCAGTTTTACTGGTATTATTTTGCCAATGTGGCTTACAACTCGTTTCTTCACAACCGTTCGGGTTTGACAGGGTCATCCAAAACAGGGTTTAAAGAAAAAGAATCCTTTTACGCCTTTCAAAAACTTTTTAATGAGTTAAAGGATTTCAGGTTTGAAAAAATTCTTTCAGAAAACCAATATTTGTATGCCTACCAATTTACCGATGATTCCAACAATAAAAAAATTGTTGCATGGATTCCCACCTATCACAACCACTTTAAACATAGGTGGGTATCCATTCCCGGTACTGCTGACATCAATGATGCCGAACCCGTAACGAGCGATTCTTCGGTACAAATTAATGGTGACCGGCTCTTCCTTTCGGGGGTACCCGTAATAATAAAAATAATAAAGCAAAACCGCTGATAACAAATTCCCTTTTCTTACATTTGCCATAATAAAAATGAATCACCATGAAAAAATTTAAAATTTCCATTTGGCTGCTGATTGTCACCATATTAACAGGATTTCAATCCTTTTCGCAAGAAGTAAACACGGTAATTGGAAAACCCGATTTAAAACTTACCTCCGATGTGATGACTCCGGAAGTGTTATGGTCCTTTGGCAGGGTGAGCGACATTCAGCTTTCGCCTGATAAATCGACCGTTTTGTTTGGAACAAGTTACTACAGCATTGAACAAAACAAAGGAAATCGCGATTTGTACAGCATCAACCTGAAAACGGATAAAATGCAGCGGTTAACCGAAACTCCTTTTGGTGAGTACGATGCACAATGGCGCCCCGATGGAAAAAAAATCGGGTTCCTTTCTTCGGAATCAGGAAGCATGCAACTTTGGGAGATGAATCCCGATGGAAGTGATAAAAGACAAATTTCAAAAATTGACGGCGGCATCACCGGCTTTAAATATTCGCCCGACCAAACCAAAATATTGTTTACCAAAGAGGTTAAAGTGGATAAAAATGTACACGATAAATACCCTGACCTTGATAAAACCACCGGACGTGTGTTAACCGATTTGATGTATCGCCACTGGGATACCTGGGTGGATACCTACAGCCATGTTTTTGTGGCTGATTATAATGGCCAAAATGTAAGCAATGCCATTGATATTATGGCGGGTGAGCCTTACGAGTCGCCCATGAAACCTTTTGGTGGTATGGAGCAGATTAACTGGACTCCCGATAGCAAAATGATAGCCTATACCTGCCGGAAACTAACTGGTCTTAAATACTCCGAGTCAACCAATTCTGACATATATATCTATTCTGTTAAGGATAAACAAACGGCCAATCTTACCAAGGGCATGATGGGCTACGATACCAATCCGGTATTTTCGCCCGATGGCACTTTGATGGCCTGGGAAAGCATGGAGCACGACGGTTACGAGTCGGATAAAAACCGGTTGTTTGTAATGGATTTGGTAACCGCTGAAAAAACCGATTATTCGGCTGATTTCGACCAAAACGCCCATGGGTTAACCTGGTCCGATGATGGCAAATACATCTTTTTTACCAGCGAGTGGCACGGAAGCATTGAAATTTACCGCCTCAATTTAAAAAAGTCAAAAATTGAAGAAATTACCAGGGGGGTTCACAATTACGGAACTATTATTCCCAATGGGAAAAATCTCATTGCCACCCGCACTTCCATGTCGATGCCTGCCGAAATTTACAGCGTCTCCGTAAAAACCGGAAAGGCTGTTCCTGTAAGCCATGTTAACAAAGGTTTACTCGACAAGCTTACCATGGGCAAAGTGGAAGCACGCTGGGTAACTACCACCGATAACAAAAAGATGCTTACCTGGGTGATTTATCCGCCTCATTTTGATCCGAATAAAAAGTATCCTGCTTTGCTTTATTGTCAGGGTGGCCCGCAAAGTATGGTTAGCCAGTTTTGGAGCTACCGTTGGAATTTTCAAATGATGGCTGCCAATGGCTATATCATTGTTGCTCCTAACCGGAGAGGCCTCCCGGGGTTTGGTACCAAATGGAACGAAGAAATTAGTGGCGATTACGGCGGACAAAATATGAAAGACTATTTCTCGGCCATCGACTCACTTAAAAAGGAACCTTTTATTGATGAAAACAGACTTGGTGCTGTGGGTGCCTCCTATGGTGGGTTTTCCATTTATTGGATTGCAGGCCATCATAATGGACGTTTTAAAGCTTTTATTGCCCACGATGGAATATTTAATTTGGAGCAGCAATATGTTGAAACTGATGAGCTTTGGTTTGCCAACTGGGATATGGGAGGCCCTTTTTGGAAAAAAAATGATAAAATTGTACAGCGCAGTTATGCTAATTCGCCCCATAAATTCGTTGATAAGTGGGATACTCCCATTATGGTTATCCATAGTGCAAAAGATTACCGAATATTGGATTCGCAGGGATTTGCCGCTTTTGATGCCGCTATTATAAAAGGTGTTCCGGCAAAAATGCTTTGGTTTCCAAACGAAAACCACTGGATATTGCATCCGCAAAACGGTATTCTTTGGCAAAGAGAATTTTTTAACTGGCTTGATAAATGGCTTAAATAGATATTAATTATGAAGGGTAAAACCTCCACGTTTATTTTTATCGTTTTTTTATTTTCCTGCAACATCCTTTTTGCAAACAGTGCCGATACCACTGATGTAAAAAACGACAGTATTAAAAACCTTACTGTTAACGGGCTATTTTATACCGGGTTAAATCAAATAGGATTTGTAAACTGGGCTGCCGGTGGCGAAACATCTCTTTCAGGGAAAATAGGTGCAGACTATTCAATTAATTACAAGAAAAATAAATTTCGATTTCATCATCAGGCAAGACTTGCATACGGTTTGGTGGGATATATGGATAAGCGGGTTGAAAAAACCGACGATAAAATTGATTTGCTCATGGCTTTCGGGCGAACAATGAATAACAAATGGACCTTAACAGGCCTCATTACATTTAAAAGTCAGTTTGCGCCGGGATACAAATACCCTGATGATTCCACGCTTATCTCAGCTTTTATGGCCCCCGGCTATTTAACCCTTTCATTGGGAATGAATTACAATCCTATTAAAGATTTTCAGATTTTCATTAGTCCTGTTTCAGGTAAATTTATTTTTGTCGAAAATCAGGAATTGGCTGACAAAGGCTCATTTGGTGTTACCAAAGCAATAACCGATTCTGCCGGTAACATTCTCGTTCACGGTAAAAATGTTAAAGGCGAATTGGGGCTTAACCTTGTTACTTCATGGAAGTATAACCTGATGAAAAATATCAACCTCAACAGTTCGCTGAACCTGCACAATAACTATATCGACCCAAACAAACGTAATCGCTGGAACATTGATGTGGATTGGGATAACCGGTTTATCTTTACCATAAACAAACTTTTTTCAACGGTGCTTTACTTTCACCTTAAGTACGACGATGAGTCAAAGACAACAAAATATGCTGTAAACAGCGAAGGAAAAAAAGTTGTCGTCTCAAGCAAACCCATGGTACAAATAAAAGAATCGCTGGGTTTGAGTATTACATTAAAAATTTAGTATCTTTATTCGTTCATTTAAAATAAATAAACCGCAACTTAAACTTTAAATTATGAAAATAACCATTGTAGGAACCGGCTATGTAGGCCTTGTTACCGGAGCATGCTTCTCGGAAGTGGGAATTGATGTTACCTGTGTTGATATTGATGAAAAAAAAATAGAAAACCTCAACAAGGGTATTCTTCCCATTTGGGAACCAGGCTTGGAGGATCTGGTAAAAAGAAACACTGAAAATGGCAGATTGCACTTTAGTACTAAATTATCGGAGTCGCTTGATGAGGTGAACATTGTTTTTGGCGCTGTTGGTACCCCTCCGGATGAAGACGGAAGCGCTGATTTACAATATGTATTGGAGGTTGCCCGTGAAGTTGGTCGCCATATTAACGATTATGTAATTATGGTTACAAAAAGTACTGTTCCCGTGGGAACGGCTGAAAAAGTAAGAGCAGCCTTACAGGAAGAGCTTGACAAAAGAGGTGCTGATGTTGACTTTGATGTGGCTTCCAATCCCGAATTCCTTAAAGAAGGTGCTGCCGTTAACGATTTCCTGAAACCTGACAGAATTGTGGTTGGAACCGATTCCGACCGTGCTAGAAAACTCATGGAAAAACTTTACAAGCCCTTTACCATGAACGGACATCCGGTTATATTTATGGATATTGTCTCCTCCGAGATGACTAAATATGCCGCCAACTCTATGTTGGCTACCAAAATCAGCTTTATGAACGACATTGCCAACCTTTGCGAAATTGTTGGCGCCGATGTTAACGCAGTACGAAAAGGTATTGGCAGCGACAGAAGAATAGGCCCCTATTTTATTTACCCCGGAACCGGTTATGGTGGTTCTTGCTTTCCTAAGGATGTAAAAGCACTTGTGAAAACAGCCGAGCATTTTGGATATGATATGGCCGTATTGAAAGCGGTGGAAGATGTAAACCAGCGTCAGAAATCAGTGCTGTTTGCTAAAGCCAAGAAATATTTTGACGGTAATTTGAAAGGAAAAACCTTTGGAATATGGGGCCTTGCATTTAAACCTCAAACCGATGATATGCGTGAAGCACCATCGTTGGTAATCATTGAAAAGCTACTTGCCGAAGGTGCCAAAGTTAAAGCCTACGATCCGGTTGCCATGGAGGAAACAAAAAGAGTACTTGGCGACAAAATTGAATACGCTAAAGATAAGTACGACGCCATCCTTGATGTGGATGCTCTGTTTGTAGTGACCGAATGGCCTGAATTTAAGGTTCTTAATTTCAAGGTGATTAAAAAATTACTCAGCGAAAATGTAATTTTCGACGGACGTAATATTTACGATGTTGAAGAGGTGAAAAACAACGGCTTTAAATATTTTGGAATCGGTGTTGGCGACAAACTTTAAAAAATAAAATTATGAAACGTATTTTGGTTACAGGTGGTGCCGGTTTTGTCGGCTCCCACCTTTGCGAACGGCTTTTAAAAGAGGGTAACGAGGTAATTTCGCTTGATAACTACTTCACCGGAAACAAAAAAAACATTGTTCATTTAATGGACAATCACTATTTTGAGGTAGTTAGGCACGATGTTACGCAACCCTTTTTTATTGAAGTGGACGAAATTTTTAACCTTGCCTGTCCGGCATCACCCATACACTATCAGTACAACCCTATTAAAACGGTAAAAACCTCGGTAATGGGTGCTGTTAATATGCTGGGGCTGGCAAAACGTGTTAATGCCAAAATACTGCAAGCCTCCACCAGTGAAGTTTATGGTGACCCAAAAGTGCATCCACAGACCGAAGATTACTGGGGACATGTCAACCCCATTGGAATTAGATCGTGTTACGACGAAGGAAAACGGGTTGCCGAAACATTGTTTATGAGTTATCACGAGCAAAACAATGTGAAAATTAAAATTATCAGAATTTTTAATACATATGGCCCCCGGATGCATCCCAACGATGGCAGAGTGGTTTCAAATTTTATTGTGCAGGCTCTAAAGGGTGAAAACATAACTGTTTACGGCGAAGGAAACCAAACTCGTAGTTTTCAGTATGTTGACGATCTGATTAATGGAATGTTGGCCATGATGGCAACTGGTGACGATTTTCTTGGACCCGTTAATGTGGGTAATCCTGGAGAGTTTACCATTCTCGAACTGGCTCAAAAGGTTATCGACTTAACCGGTAGCAAATCGAAAATTATTTTCCAGCCCTTGCCGAAAGATGATCCCATGCAGCGTAAACCCGACATCACTCTCGCCAAAGAAAAACTTAACTGGGAACCCGTCATCAAGCTCGAAGAAGGGCTTGCCAAAACAATAACCTATTTTGATAACCTGCTTAAAGAAGGATGAAAAACATTTTAATTACCGGAAGTAACGGACAGCTGGGGTCTGAAATAAAAGACCGCTCAGCGAATTACCCTCAGTTTAACTTCTTTTTTACTGATATTGATGAGCTTGATTTGACCGACCGGGAAGCTGTAATGCATTTTTTTAAACAGAACAACATTAATACCTGCATTAACTGTGCTGCATACACCGCGGTTGATAAGGCCGAAGACGATAGAGAGCTTGCTCTTTTGGTAAACTCAGAGGCTGTTAAAATTTTAAGTCAGGTGTGTTCGGAACACGATGCTTTTTTGGTTCATATTTCAACCGATTATGTTTTTGACGGACGAAATTATAAACCTTATAATGAAACGGATCCGCCCTCTCCCGATTCATATTACGGACTGACCAAATTAAAAGGTGAAGAGGCTGTTTTTGCTTTTTGTAACAAAGCGGTTATTGTGCGTACTTCATGGCTTTACTCAGCCTATGGCAACAATTTTGTTAAAACAATGATTCGTCTTGGCCGCGAAAAAGAGGCTATAGGCGTGGTGGCCGATCAGGTGGGTACGCCTACCTATGCCGGCGATCTCGCAGGGTCTTTGTTGGATATTATCTTAAAGTATGATAATGCCCTGGTCAATGAAATTTATCATTTTAGTAACGAAGGTGCCATTAGCTGGTACGACTTTGCCAAAACCATTATGCAGGAAGCTAACCTCAACTGCAAGGTAAACCCCATTGAATCGAAAGACTTCCAGGCTAAGGCAAATCGGCCGTTTTACAGTGTTTTGAACAAGGCAAAAATAAAAAACGACTTTAACATTGAAATCCCTTATTGGTTAGACAGTTTAAAATATGTAATTAAAAAGCTTACTCAATAAAAAGACATAAAATTATGAACACTTCAATCGACCCTGAAATAGTAAAAAAAGCCCGGGTGTGGCTTGATGGCAATTACGATAGTGAAACAAAAAAAGCCATTAAAGAGATGATGGATAATAATCCCGATGAGCTTGTAGAATCATTTTATCAGGATCTTGAATTTGGCACCGGAGGGCTGCGCGGTATCATGGGTGTGGGTTCAAACAGAATGAACAAATATACTGTTGGCAGTGCAACACAGGGGTTTGCCAATTATCTTAAAATTAATTTTCCCAATAAGCAGCAAATTTCGGTAGCCGTTGCCCACGATTCGAGAAACAACAGTCGCTATTTTGCCGAAATTACCGCCGATGTATTTTCGGCCAACGGCATAAAAGTATATCTGTTTGAAGATTTACGGCCAACACCCGAACTGTCGTTTGCCATTCGCGAGTTAAAGTGTCAGGGAGGAATTGTTATTACCGCTTCGCACAACCCCAAAGAATACAACGGCTACAAAGCCTATTGGGATGATGGCGGACAGTTAATCAGTCCACACGACAAAAATGTAATTGCCGAAGTAAATAAAATTAACTCCATTGATGAAGTTAAATTTGAGGGTAATAAAGCTTTGATTGAAACAATAGGTAAAGAGATTGATGATATCTATCTGAAAAAAATTAAGGCGCTTTCGTTGTCACCGGAAGTTATTCAGCGGCAAAAAGACTTAAAGATTGTTTATACTCCGTTGCATGGTACGGGTATTACATTGGTGCCACAGTCGCTTAAGAACTTTGGGTTCAACCAGGTTCATATTGTTCCCGAACAGGCTGTGGCCGATGGAAACTTCCCAACGGTAAAATCGCCAAATCCCGAAGAGCCGGCGGCTTTGGAAATCGCTATCCGCCAGGCCAAAGAAATTAATGCCGACCTTGTATTGGCCACCGATCCCGATGCCGACCGCGTTGGTATTGCCATTCGCAATGGCGATGACTTTTTGTTGATGAACGGAAATCAAACAGCCACACTCCTTGTCTATTACCTACTCACCAAATGGAAAGAAAACGGCAAACTGACCGGAAACGAATTTATTGTAAAAACCATTGTAACTACTGAGTTGTTGGCCGATATGGCTCGCAAAAACGAGGTTGAGTATTTCGATGTCCTTACTGGTTTTAAATACATTGCCGACATTATTAAACATTTTGAAGGACAAAAAACCTTTATTGGTGGGGGAGAAGAGAGCTATGGTTATCTTGTGGGTGATTTTGTTAGAGATAAAGATGCTGTTATTGCCTGTTCAATGATTGCCGAAGCTTTTGCCTGGGTTACCGATCAGGGCAAGGGAATGATGGACTTGTTAAAGGATATTTACCGCGAATTTGGTTTCTACAAAGAAAAACTGGTGTCGGTGGTACGAAAGGGAAAATCAGGTGCCGAAGAAATTCAGCAAATGATGGCCGATTTCAGAGCCAACCCGCCCAAGTCGCTGGCCGGTTCGGAAGTTGTTACCATTAAAGATTATCAAAGTTCTGTTTCTAAAAACCTTGTTACAGGCCAAGAGGTTGCCATTGAGCTTCCAAAATCAAATGTTTTACAGTTCTTTACAAAGGATGGCAGCAAAGTAAGTGTACGCCCTTCGGGAACCGAACCTAAAATTAAGTTCTATTTTGGCGTTAAAGAAAATTTGGAAAGCAAAGAGGCTTTTGATGCTGTTAGCACAAAACTCGACAACAAAATCGACAGCATTGTTGCGGAGTTGAATCTGTAGTGTAATAGCATGGCTTTCGCATTGAAAATTCTAGAGAGCTTTGTTTAAAACCAGTTGTGTTGGAAGGTGGATAAATTATTTGTATATTTGTGGTAGTAATTTAATTATGATTAATCCTTGTGTAATGAAACAAATAACGCTGAATATACAAGAAGATAAATACCCGTTCTTTATAGAATTGATTAAGAGCCTTGACTTTGTTCAGGTTCAAGGAGATTATTTTGTTTCTGATGAGAAGAAAGAGATAGTCAGGAAAAGAATTAAAATGTCAGATAATCACCCTGATAGATTATTAAATTGGGATGAAGTAAAAGACAGTTTTGTTTTAGACTAAATGAAATTTAGAATAAAAATAGATACTGAAGCACAAACAGACATTCAAGAGGCCATCGATTGGTATAACAACAAACAAAAAGGTTTAGGTAAAAAGTTTTATAGTGAGGTTGAAAATTCTGTTGCCAGTCTTTCGATCAACCCGTTCTATCGTATTGTTTATGATCAGGTTCGTTGTTTTCCATTAAAAAGATACCCTTATTTAATACACTTTACAATTGAAGAAGAAAAACAATTAGTTGTAATAAGAGCTGTTTTCCACACAAGCCGATCCCCTAAAGTATGGAAGAACAGGTAACCTTAAGCTTGTTCGGGTCTGCTTGTCCGAACGTGTCGGTTCGGCAGGCGGGTAAACCGAATGATAAATAAAAAAGTAAAAATATGACAAACATTCCGGAAGACATAACTTTAACAAAACCTGTTTTAGAAACAGTGGCCATTGCACAAGAGTTTTGCACCTATCTCGAAACCTGCGAAGCAAACTCATCCAAAGGCATTATGGAGTTTATGCACAGGATACTTCCGTTGCTTTATTTAAAAGGAACCTTTTCGCCAAAGGTTGATGTTGAATACCCCGAAGCCAACGAGCGATTTGTAACTCAGGAGCAGTGGGAAAATATCTTTATCATGTTACGCGACAAGTTTGGAAGGGATGATGAATACTGGATAATCAATACCGACCTGCTTAACGAAAATGAGCCGGTAAAAGCCAGTATGGCCGAAAATATTGCCGATATTTATCAGGACATGAAAGACTTCGTGCTGCTTTTTAAGAAAAACACACATGCCAGCCGGCAAAACGCTGCCGCTGAGTGCAGATCACTGTTTCAAACCCACTGGGGTTTTCGTATAGGCAACCTTATACCTAAAATACACTACGTTTTGTACGAAAATGCCGGCGACCCGCCTCCCTTTGAACAAACGCTGGATTATCTTTAAATCAAACACGGTTGAGATGTGACGGGCACAGGGTAGCTCGAAATTGTGCGCTGGTATGCATTGTATAAACTTTACTATCTTTGTGTCAGGGTGTTTAAGCTAAAACCATATAATCTGCTGTTTCTTTTTTTGATTTCAGCTGTCAGCATGAGCTGTCTGAAATCAAAAAAGCCTGGAATTCCTGAACCTGTCAGAAAGGCTGTCGAGTTGTCAGGTTTGAACAAGGCTGAATTATTAACGCCCATGGTTTTATATCAGGCTGCAAAGGATTCGTTGAAATTAAAGTCGCTTTACTACCTTATTGCCAACATGGGTGGGCATTACGAAATAACCTGGCAAATACAGGATTCTACCGGTAAAGCCTATTCTTTTCCAATAAATGATTATCCCGATTACAAAACGCTGAAGAAACATCTCAGGTTGCTCCGGGAGAAGGTCGGCGAATTAAAAGTTGTACACGATTCCATATTTCTTGACGTTAAAACGGTAAAGGCCAATCTGCTTACTCAAAATATCGATACAGCTTTCAAATACTGGCAACATCCTGTTTATAAGCAGCATATTTATTCGTTTGACGATTTTTGCAATTTCATTCTTCCCTATCGTGTGGCCAACGAAAAGGCTGAGCCCTTTCGAAGCTATCTGATGGCCAAATATGGTGAAAGCATTTTCAGTGTATTTAACGATACGAAAATTGACTTGATTTCGCTCGTCGGCAGAATTCATCAGGTTGTTACCGGAGATGTTGGCTACGACAAGCGTTACGAGTTGCACTATAATTATCCAACTCTTTCAGAAACCGCAAATACTCATCGCGGTAATTTTCGTGACATTGCCATTTATGAAGTAAAAGCATTTAGAAGTTTTGGCGTGGCCTCAACCATGGATTATTGTCCCTGGTTTGCCGATAGTTCGGATGGTTACTTTTGGCCTGTGGTATTGATGCCTAACCACCATTTTATTCCGGTATTCTATCCCGGTATATCAGCTGACAACTTAACAACTCCCGGGAAGTTGCCCAAAGTCTATCGCCGAAAGTACAGTGACGACTCCACCTCACTTTTCAGGTTAAAAAAAATAAAAGAGCATACACCTGCTTTTCTCGGACAGTTCAACTACGATGATGTTACCGATGAATATGTTGAAACAGCCGTTGTTTCGGTTAGTCTGACCGATACGGCTCGTTATGCTTACCTTGCGGTTTTTAATAATGGCCGTTGGCATCCTGTGCAGTGGAGTTTGGCAGGCAACAAAACCAAAACTAAATTCGTTAAAATGGGAGTTGATATTGTTTATTTGCCAATGATTGTACGAAAAGAACAAACCATTGCAGCCGGTTTGCCTTTTTTATTGCAAAAGGATGGGAATACAACGGTTTTAAACGGGAAGACAGATACAAAGCGCGTTCAGGCCAACCTGATAGAAACAGCAACCCGACAGGCACTTCGCCCAAATAAAAAGTATTTTTTATATCAATGGAAAAACAGCGGTTGGGAGGTTACCCGATTGTTAACTGCCAATTCTAAAGGCAATATTTCAGTTGCATTAAAACCGCAAACACTTTACCTCCTTTCAAAGGAAAACCGCGCTGACCGGTTTAGTGATGAAAGGCCGTTTATAATAAGAAATGGAAAGATAGTTTTTTATTGAGCTTACCTTTTTAGCTCCGGAGTAAGTGCTACTCGAACGTTGTCTTTATACACCACCACAAAAGCATCAAAAACGCCTTTGTTGCGAATTACATTACTATATTGCAAGGCATCGTGGTAATTTCTGAAATAGCCGATGGAGTAGCGATAAACACCATCTTGATAATTTTCGTGAACATCATCCGTTATGCCGTATTTATGTTTAAACAGGTTGATATCAGGCAACCTGGTCCGTTTGGCAAGAATTTGAACTCTGTAAACAATGCCTTTGGTGGAATGATTATCCACAACAGGCTTGGTAGCAGTCTTGGGTTTGACGGGTACCGCAACAGGAGTGTATTTTCTGCTTCCTGATGAGGTATATTTGGGTGTTTTTTTTGTGTAGCCATACGACGAAACCGGTTTAAGCGGTTGCGAAGGAGTTTTATTGCATCCGCACTTATCAACCACCTTTTGTTTAAACTTGTAGTTGATGTAATACGATACGCCAATGGAGGTAATAAACGATTGGTCGAAAGCAAATCCGTCTTTCCATACATCCTGATAATCATTTAGTACTGTTCGCAGGTTTCCTTCCAGGTTAATCGACCAGTTTTTTGCTACCTTTAAATTAACGCCCACTCCGATGGGGACAATCAGCCCTGAGCTTTTATACTTAACGCCTCCGTATGAAAGGCCGCTTTTATAAACAAACCCTGTATCATAGTCGTTTAGGGTGGTGTTCCAAAAGCTGAAACCCAACCCCAAAGTGGCATAAACCGAAAAAATCCGGTTATCCTCAAATCCCCAAAACAAATTGTTAAAATCGATGTAAGTGTTGGTGTTGATGTCAAAATTACTTCCGGTTAAGCCAAAGTTCACAGGTTGCCCTAAACCATTCACGGTTTTGGTGCTTTTTATCCCTTCGTATTGAAGATTCAGCCCCACTCCAAACGCAGGTGATATCATTTTACGGCCTGAAACACCTGTTGAAAAACCAAGCTGCCCCTTAAATTTTTGAAAGTAACTGCTGTTGGAAGCGTCTCCATAAAACTGTGAATATCCAATGTTAAAACTTGTTACCCAGTTATCCTGAAACTGAAAAGCATCGTTATTCAGTTTTTGTGAATAACCCTCAACCCAAAACAGCAACGAAAACAGAAGCAGGCTGAGTTTTATCACACGAGTGCAACGATATTTATTTTTTCTTAATATCATGCTCCTCTTCTTGGCAAAACTTTGTAATGTAATCGTGGGCAGGGCCGAATCCCATTTCCAGCGCTTTTCTCCAGTCGTGGCAGGCACCGTTTAAATCATCCATAAAATATTTTGCCACCCCGCGGTTGTAATAATTCTTTGTCCAGTCGGCATAATCCAGTATGGTCTTCGGTTTCAGCTCCAGTGCTTTGTCATAATCGCCAATGGCATCGTTGTAAAGGTGCATTTTACTGCGCGCATTTCCGAGGTACGAGTAGATTAGGAAATTTTGAACATCGGGGTTAATGGAGAGCGATTTTACAAAAAGCTCAATGGCAGTGGGATAATCGCCCATCTGATATTTTAAAACTCCTTGATTGTAATAGCTTAAATAGAGGCTGTCGGTAGAATCGACCACCGGTTTTATGGGGATAAAATATTCTTCGGCATTGCGAATAAACGATTTAAATACGTGAAGCGGCACTTCATAAAACGACCTGTCGAAAAGTTTATCCCAATTGTCGGGAGCTGTAAAATAGCTTACCAGATAATCTTTCCTGAACGTTTTAATCAGTTTAAACCGAACCACTTCTTTATCGCCGTTTTTAATTGGGAACACAGCAAAAGCCAGGTTCCAGTCGTTTACGCTTTCGCCATACATGATGCGTTGAACATCGGCAACAATCATGTCTTCTTCACGTTTGGGATCAAAATTTTTGATGGTTCCCCGTGCAAAAGCATTCAGGTTAACGGCATATTTTTTATTAAACGGAATCTCTTTGGGAAGCAGCTTCGATAGAAGTTCGCTGTTAAATACATAATAATCAAGCGAAACAAAATCTTTCCAGTTTTCGTGTAAAATGGGAAACTCATAAACACCATCGTGATATTTTTTGATAAGAACGTTATACTGAACGTCCTTAATCATAATTTTTCGTAATTCCAGCGAAATAAAATTATCCTGGCCAAGCTTACGGTTTGGGTCGGTACTTTTGTTGGTTTTGTCGTCGGTAAAGGGAATCCGGTTGGGTGATGATACCCATTTGCCGTTGTTTTGCATTGCCCAGCCGGTTGCTTTTGTAATAGATGACTGCACAGGACTTAATATGGAGTAGTTTACCAGCTGATCCTGATCGTCACAATTATTGTCTTGTTGGGCTGTTAAAACCATAGGGGTAAGCCACACCAACAAAGCAATAAAAAACGTAACAATCTGAAAATCTTTCCTGTTCATAAGCAATGTTTAATTAACCTGTTCTTGGTTTTGATAAATGTACACCATCAAACCAACCGGCGGCATTTATTAACGCAATAAAATTACAACTTTTTTTCACTTATTATAATTTTATTGCACTTTGGAAGCAGTTACTTTTCCACTTTCTGTTAAAACAAATACCGGTTTATGCCTCTAAAACCTTTTTAACGGCTGCAATGGCCTGGCCAATTCCATCGGCATTTTTACCTCCGGCAGTTGCCAGATGAGGTTGTCCGCCACCACCACCGTTGATAAATTTAGCTGCTTCGCGAATGATGTTTCCGGCATGAAACCCGGTTTTTACCATCTCGTCAGAAAGAGCAATTATCAAATTTACTTTTCCTTTTTCTTCAAGAGCCAGCACCACCATTACTTTTTCGGAATGACTTCGCAACTGGTTGGCCAGCTTTTTGGCGCTGCTAACATCCAGGTCAACCTTTGTGCCGATAAAGGAAACTTCGTCAATTTTTTCTGCCTTATTAATAAGGTTGTCGGCAAGTCCGGCACTTTTTTCGGCAAGCAGTTTTTCCATTTCTTTATGAAGTTTTGAATTTTCTTCAATAAGATGGGTAACGGCACCAAGCACGTTGTTGGCATTTTTAAACTGAGCTTTTACCGATTTTAGCAGTGCTATTTGTTCGTCCACAAACTTTTCGGCATTTTTCCCGGTTGCCGCTTCAATACGGCGAACTCCGGCAGCAATGCCGCTTTCCGAAACAATTTTAAAAAGTCCTATTTGTCCTGTAGCTTTTACATGTGTTCCGCCGCAAAGCTCAACCGAATAATCAGGGTCAAAAGTTACCACCCGCACTTTGTCGCCATATTTTTCGCCGAACAGTGCCATGGCGCCCATTGCTTTGGCTTCATCGATGGCAATATTTTGCTTAATGATGCCGGGCAGATTCTCCCGAATTTTATTGTTAACAATATCTTCAACCTGTTTTATCTCTTCGTCGCTCATTTTTGAAAAATGGGAAAAGTCGAAACGCAACCGGTCGGCTGATACCAGCGATCCCTTCTGCTCAACATGCGTACCCAATACTTTACGCAATGCAGCATGCATCAGGTGTGTAGCACTATGGTTGTTGGTTATTAACAGCCTTTTTTCGGCGTTTACCTTCGCAGTGTAAACAGCGTTTACGGCTTTTGGCTCTTCGGCAATAAGATGGACGATGAGGTTGTTTTCCTTTTTGGTATCCACAACATGTAATGTTTCGTTGCCGGCAATCAGTTCGCCCCTGTCGCCAACCTGTCCGCCCGATTCGGCATAAAACGGTGTTTTGTCAAGTACCACTTCAAAAACGGTTTTCTTTTTTGTGGCTACTTTGCGGTATTTTACAATTTTAGCCTGCGTTTCAAGTGTGTCGTATCCAACAAATGTAGTTTCGGTATCGGGTAACAGTTCAATCCAGTCGTCAGTGGTTTTTACGGCTGCCTTTCGCGAACGTTCTTTTTGTTGCTGCAATCCTTTTTCAAAACCGGCCATATCAACGCTAACTCCTTTTTCGGATGCCATTAAGTTGGTTAAGTCGATGGGAAATCCAAAGGTGTCAAACAGTTCAAAGGCAAATTCTCCGTCAATTTCTTTTACGTCAGGGTTTTCTTTAAAGTAAGTTTCAAACTTTTTAATGCCCTGTGCCAGTGTGCGTAAAAAAGCAGTTTCTTCCTCTTTAATAACCTGTTCGATTAGTGTTTTTTGTGAGTTCAATTCGGGAAAAACATCACCCATCTGCTTTGCTAACAGCGAAACCAGTTTGTAGATAAATGGTTCGTCAAAGTTTAAAAAAGTATAACCGTAACGTACGGCGCGCCTTAAAATTCGACGGATAACATAACCTGCCCCGTTATTGGACGGTAGCTGGCCGTCAGCAATGGCAAAGGTGATGGCACGCAGGTGGTCGGCAATTACGCGCAGGGCAATGTCTTTTGCTTCGTTTTTGCCGTATGTTACGCCGGCCATTTTTGCCACCTCGTTTATAATGGGTGCAAAAATATCGGTGTCATAGTTCGATTTAACTCCCTGCATTACCATCGACAACCGTTCAAATCCCATACCTGTATCAATATGCTTGGCAGGTAAGGCTTCAAGGGTGCCATTGGCAAGCCGGTTGAACTCAATAAATACCAGATTCCATATTTCGATAACTTCGGGATGATCTTTGTTTACCAGCTCTTTTCCAGGTAATTTTTTCTTTTCTTTATCTGACCGGATGTCGATGTGAATTTCAGAACAGGGGCCACAGGGTCCTGATTCACCCATCTCCCAAAAATTATCTTTTTTTGAGCCGTATAAAATTCGTTCTTCCGGAATTAAGGCTTTCCAAAAGTTATAGGCCTCCATATCGGCTTCCATTCCATCCGTCTTATCACCACCAAACACGGTAACATAAAGACTTTCTTTGTCAATGCCATAAACTTCGGTAAGCAGTTCCCATGCCCATGCAATGGCTTCTTTTTTAAAATAATCGCCAAAGGACCAGTTGCCCAGCATCTCAAACATGGTGTGGTGATAGGTGTCGCGGCCAACCTCTTCCAAATCGTTGTGCTTACCCGAAACACGCAAGCATTTTTGAGTATCGGCAGCACGCAAAAATTCAGGTTTGGTATTTCCCAAAAAAATATCTTTAAACTGGTTCATCCCCGCATTGGTAAACATAAGCGTGGGGTCGCCTTTCACTACCATGGGAGCCGAAGGAACAATTTGATGTGCTTTGCTTTTAAAAAAATCCAAAAAAACTTTTCGTACTTGAGATGAGTTCATTATAACTTATTAACTTTTGATTTTTAACATCTTAAAATATTTGAGCTGCAAATTTACTCGAAATTATTAATTTTGCATCTTTTATGGCAAGAACTAAATACATATTTAACCCTGCAACGCAAACTTACGAGCCGTTGAAGCGCAGCACACCGCAGCGTTTTTTCAGGGGGTTTTTGTTTCTGACGGGTTCCGTGGCCATTGCAGTTTTGATTTTTGTTTTTTCGTTTACCTTTTTTGACTCGCCCAAAGAAAAAATAATGGAGCGAGAGTTGGCGCAGTACAATTTGCAGTTTAAAATTATGAACGACAGGCTTGATCAGATGCAGTCGATGCTCAACGAGCTTGCCAATAAGGACGACAACATTTACAGGGTTATTTTTGAAGCTGAGCCAATTCCGAAATCAATACGACAGGCCGGTTTTGGTGGTGCCAACAGGTATGCCAAACTGGAGGGTTACGAAAACTCGGCGCTACTAAAACAGACAGCAAAAAAGCTGGACAAAATCGCCAGTCAAATTTATGTGCAGTCAAAATCGTTTGACGATGTATATAAACTTGCCCGCAAAAAGGAAAAAATGCTTAAAAGCATTCCTGCTATTCAGCCGGTAAAGATAAACGACCTTAAGCGAATTTCATCTTATTTCGGTTACCGAATAGACCCTATATATAAGGTGAGGAAATTCCATTCGGGCATCGACTTTTCGTCAAACCTGGGTGCTCCCGTATTTGCCACCGGCGATGGGGTGGTAATCAGAATCCGCCACTCAAACCGTGGATACGGAAATACCATCGAAATTGACCACGGGTACGGCTATAAAACTTTTTATGCCCACTTAAGTAAAATATTGGTTAAAAGAGGCCAAAAAGTGAAACGCGGAAGTACTATCGGGCTTATTGGAAATACCGGAAAATCAACTGCCCCACATCTGCATTACGAGATTCTTAAAAACAACCGAAAAATAAATCCTATCTATTACTTTTTTAACGACCTTAGTCCGGCACAATTTGATGAGATGCTGATGCTTTCAAAAATTCCTAATCAATCGTTAGATTAACCTGTTATGTCGAAAACAGAAAAAGAATTTTTTAGAACCGGAGAAGTTGCCGATATGTTTAAAGTTAGCAGCTCCACCTTGAGGTATTGGGAGCGTGAGTTCAACATGATTAAGCCTGTAAAAACACAAAACGGACGGCGAAGGTTTTCGCGAAAGGACATCGATAATTTCAGGCTTATACATTACCTTATTAAAGAGCGTGGTATGACTATTGAAGGGGTTCATCAGTATATCAAAAATAAAAAGAAAATGGGTGATTTTGAGAAACTGGAAGTGATTAGCACTTTAAAGAGGACAAAAGAGTTTTTAATCGAGGTTAAAAAAATGCTCGATAAAAACCATCACGATTAGTAAGCCGGTAGCTTGTTTTTATCTATTTTTATCACCGTTTCAAATCAGAAAAACTATGAAAAGATTATTTGTGATTGTTGGTATTATTTTTCTTTTTGAAATTACTACTTACGGCCAGGAGAATATGACTCCGGCACAAAGCCGTAAGA